>CAZDAB010000360.1:0-3967 GCA_964502855.1 uncultured Desulfobacteraceae bacterium
TAAAGGGATTCTGGAAAAACAAGATAACGCGAATCCTTTTGGTGGTTGTTTTTACCAACCTGGGCAGTTCTCTGGGTACCTTTGTTGCCATACCTTTGATGGTAAAAGTATTATAATTGACGGCTTCGTAAAAAATCCAACTTCTGCGTTGCGCTGCATCCTTCGTCATTGCAGCGTACTATAAGTACGCCTCATTCCTCAGGATTTGCGCGCCTTGAATTTGGAGCTTTTTACTTTGCCGTCGGATTTTGACTTTTTGTGAGAATGACATAATTTTTCATCTCATAAAGGGAAAATGCTCTTTAACGTCATCAAATATGGCACAAATTAATCTTTTGGTGACGGCAAAATTTTAACTAGGGTTCTCTCCATTTTCTTGCCATTTTTCAATTGATAGGACATCCGGACCGTTTTAAGTCGCCCCTGGGCGAACATTTTTACACATTCCGGATAAAGCGTCCACTCCAGCTTCAAGCCTTTTGCTCTGATGGAATCTAGGGTATCATCCTCGAGTATTTCATAAGCCTTCTGGCCGATAATCGGCCCTGAATCTTCACCGTAATCGACAAAATGTACCGTACACCCGCCAATCTTGCATCCATATCGGAATGTGTCCCCATATCCATCTACACCGGGAAAAGCCGGAAGCAGTGCCGGATGGATATTCATTATACGCGGTATATCTGAATCCGTATTTACCCTGTCGATAAAATAAGGCGATAAATTCCTCATATAACCGGCCAATACCAGAAGATCGAAGGGATAATGCCTCATCTCATTAATAAGGTTTGCCTCTGCAACCGCCCTTGTGATTATAAAGGCTTTTACCGTTTCAGTGTCGGCATGGGCCGAAAAAAGAGTCTGTTTTGAAAGCAGATCGTTAAAATCAAAATCGTCCGGGGGTACGACCTTTTCCGGTGTTTTTTTGAAATCCTGAATGATGGATTCATAATCCACCACAAACGTAGGAATTCCAAACCGGATGGCTTTTTCAAGGCCCTGTGCATTGGGAGTGTCCGATCCCACGAATACGATTTTCCCGTTTATTTTGCCCGATTCACAGGAATCGATAATGGCCTGCAGGTTTGTCCCGGTTCCGGATATCAGTGCTCCGATTCGGATGCTTCGGCCCATTTTATAGGTCTCCATGATTAAACGATGTGAAAAAGTTGAGAAATCATCTGAAAATCCTGGTATAATGGATAAAATGAATACCTAAAATCTGCATTAACTTTTTTCGAAAGAGATAATTTTAAAATAATTACAATATGTTATTGAGATATTTTTATAAATATCCGCACACCGATAACGTGGCAAATAAAAGGATGAAATCCGTATTATATTTCGAAAAAAGTTAACCCTTCGGGAGCCTCGTCTCAACCGGATCTACTGCGTTATCAATCGATTGCAGTATTACAATACGGCTGCACGATTGATGCCTTGTATATCCGGCCGATACGAGGCTTGCAGAATTTAGGTGAAACAAAAAAAGAATACCAGTAAAAATCTTTCCGGTAAAGGTTTTAATCAGAGCCCATGTGAGATCTGTGAAAAGCTTATTTTTGAAATTTTCTATCCTGACGGGAATGTTGCTGGGGTTGCCCATGCTGGGTGTGGTTCTGGCAGGTTACCCGATACCCCGGTATCTGGAGTTTCCCCCTGAAACCCGGTATGTTTGCCATGCACCCTTTTCATGGGTTGCCTTCATCGCTTACACTTTTTTTATCCTTGCCATGGTTCTTCCCCTTATCGTTACCTCCATGGTACGGATCCGACAGATTAAAGTCAGACCTTCGGCCACTTATCCTTTCCCATGGTGGGGATGGATAGGTATGATCACCGGTGCTGTTTCATGGATATTGGCTTGGACACGTTTTCCCTGGTTTGCCCCATATCAGCCCCACACATTTACTCCTTTGTGGTTTTCTTTCATCCTCGTGATAAATGCCCTGTGCCATAAACGAACCGGGCACTGTATGATGATAGACCGCACACGTTTTTTTCTACTGCTTTTTCCCTTAAGCGCCTCATTTTGGTGGTTCTTTGAATACCTGAACCGGTTTGTCCAGAACTGGAACTACACCGGGGTTCATTATAGTTCCTGGGAGTATTTCTGCTACGCAACACTCTCTTTTTCAACCGTACTTCCTGCGGTTTTGGGAACTCGGGAATGGATCGCCGGTGCTTCCTGGACCCAGCAGGGAGTGGGGGACTTTCGCCCCTTGAGGTTCCCGTATCCCAGAATGTTGGCAGGGGCTGCCATACTGATGTCCGGTGCAAGCCTGGCCGGCATCGGTGTCTGGCCGAATTATCTTTTTCCGCTCCTCTGGGTATCTCCTCTAATTGTCATTGTGTCACTTCAAACCCTGACCGGAGAATGCACGATCCTGTCGGGTATAGCCAAAGGAGATTGGCGCCTGATCATCACGTCCGCAGGTGCAGCTCTATTTTGCGGAGGATTCTGGGAGATGTGGAACTATTACAGTTTGGCCCGATGGGAATACAGCGTTCCGTTTGTTCATGGATTTCAAATCTTTGAAATGCCGATTTTGGGGTATGCCGGATATCTCCCCTTTGGATTGGAATGTATGGTTGTCGGAGATTTACTGGAGAAATGAATGAGGTTTCGCAGCACAATATAGTATAGTTTTTTTGTATAGTTATTCAATATATTGAAGTAAAGGCAAAAAAAAATTGATGATTGGTAAAAAGGATTTTGTATCTTTTTCCAATACTCGATAAAATATTTTCTATGAAATAAACCGATCCGTTTCATTTTAAAAAGCTTTTGCGCTATGATAAAGAACATCGGATTTGTTTCAACCCGCTTTGCAGGAATAGACGGCGTCACTCTGGAATCGAGTAAGTGGGCTGATGTTTTTGAAAAAAATGGACACAACTGTTTCTGGTTTGGCGGAGAACTGGATCGGGATAGTGACAAAAGTTATCTTGTCCCTGTAGCGCATTTCCAAAATGAAAAAAATAAATGGATCAATGCGCAGGTTATGGGCAAAAAAGGCCGCAAACCGCCGGTTACCCAAGCAATCCACGATTTAAGATCACTGCTTAAAGTCCAACTCCATGAATTCATCGAGTATTTCAACATAGACCTTCTGATTGCCGAAAATGTTCTCACTATTCCGATGCACGTCCCTTTGGGACTGGCATTGACGGAAATCATTGCGGAGACCCAGATTCCAACCATTGCTCACAATCATGATTTTTATTGGGAACGGGTCCGTTTTTCAGTAAATGCCGTTAACGATTACCTCCGAATGGCGTTTCCTCCCAAGCTGGACAATATCAAACATGTGGTGATAAATTCCGAAGCCCAGGAACAACTGGCACTTCGCACGGGGATTTCTTCGATTATCATTCCCAATGTTCTCGACTTTGAAAATCCCCCGGTGATGGATATTGGAGCAGCCCGTGTTTTCCGGGAATCCATGGGGTTAAAACCGGATGACCGGATGATTTTACAGCCGACCCGCATCATTCAACGGAAAGGCATTGAACATGCCATTGAATTGGTCAAGGAGCTGAAAGACCCCCGGAACAAACTGGTGGTGTCCCACGAAGCCGGTGATGAAGGATTCGAATATGTGGAATGGTTGAAAGAATATGCCTGCGAGCATCACATCAATCTTGGACTGTTAACCACCAGAATCGCCGACCCCTGGTGTAACAATGGTAATGGTCGGGCCGGGTATTCTCTCTGGGATGTTTATCCCTTCGCTGATTTTATCACATATCCCAGCCTGTATGAAGGATTCGGCAATGCGTTTCTGGAGGCCATCTACTTTAAAAAGCCCATGCTGATCAATCGGTATTCTACATTTATCAGGGATATTGAGCCTCAAGGTTTTGATCTTGCGGTCATGGACGGGTATCTCTCAAGAAAGACCGTCCAATGCGTTAAAGAAATTATGGACTCGCCGGAGCGAAGAGAAAAAATGGTAAATTATAA
>CAZDAB010000361.1:0-3958 GCA_964502855.1 uncultured Desulfobacteraceae bacterium
GGGAATGTCATTACCTGGAAGGTAATCTATATGTCAGAAGACGGGTCTTGATGACTAAAAAATTGCTGGAATGCATTGGGATCGATCCGGTTAGAGTTCGCCTGGAGTGGATATCGGCGTCAGAGGCCCCGAAATTTGCGCAAGTGGTCAGAGACTTTGTAAAAGAGGTAAAAGGCATTGGCCCGAATCCTCTTTCCCACAGGGAAGAGGGCCGATGGATGAAAAGTAATTTGCTTAAGGATATTAACCAAATCCAGGATGGAGAGAGAAGACATTGATAAAATCCATTGAACATGTACCCACGGTTTGCCCGTACTGTGGCTGTGGATGCGGCATATATCTGGTGGTCAAAGACGGCAACATAGCAGGTATGGAGCCCTGGAAGGATCATCCGGTATGTGAAGGAAAAAACTGCCAAAAAGGAAGGAATGCCCATGCCTTTTCTACTATCGAGCAACGGTTGCAACGGCCGCTGATAAAGAAGAATGGTGTCTTTGAGGAGTTCTCTTGGAAAGAGGCATTCGGGTTGATTGCAGACAAATTTCAAAATGCGGAGCCGGATGCAGTGGGTTTTATCAACTCTGCAAAATGCTCGAATGAGGATTTGTATGTCATTCAAAAGTTTATCCGGGTGGTTCAGAAGACAAACAACATGGATAATGCTTCCAGATTCTGCCATTCTCCCACAGTCCCTGCATTGCTTTCCACGGTAGGTTCAGGTGTGATGACAACGTCAACTACAAGTATCGAGCAGGCCGATTGTATATTTGTGGCCGGTCCCAACCTGCAGGAAACCTATCCTATCATTGCCCGCAGGGTCATCAGGGCAAAGCGGAAGGGCGCCCGGGTGATCGTTGTGGATCCCAGGAGGACCGTGACGGTTAAAAGTCTTGCAGATAGCTATTTGCAAATCTACCCGGCTACTGACAATGCTCTAATAAATGGCATGATGCGGATCATCATAGATGAGGGGCTTGAAGACAAAGAATTCATAGAAAAAAGGACCAAAGGGCTCGATGAGCTCAAAGACTATTTAATGACCCTGGATCTCAATGAAATAGAGAGAATAACAAACATTCCCCTTAATGTGATAAAAGAGGCGGCAATAACCTATGCAACGGCAAAGAATGCATGCATCCTTTATAATTCCGGTATTGCACAGCATGGCGCCGGCATAGAGAATATCAAGGCCCTTGCCGACCTGGCACTTTTGACCGGAAACTATGGGAGGCCGGGCGCCGGCGTAAATCCTCTAAGGGGTCATGCAAACGGAGAGGGATTTGGCGACATGGGTCCTCTGCCCGTTTTTTACCCGGGATTTCAGAGTGTTAATGAAGAAACAGCCAAGCGCTTTGAAGAGATTTGGGGGGTGAAAGATCTGCCGTCACAGCCCGGCATGACCTACATGGACATGGTGGAAAAGTGTAAATCCTTATATATTGTGGGAGCGAACCCCATGCTTGCAGCTCCGGATACGAACCGAGTGAGGAAGGCTTTGAAAAAAAAGGATTTTCTGGTGGTTCAGGACATATTTATGACCGAAACCGCAGAAATGGCAGATATTGTGCTGCCGGCGGCAACTTTTGCGGAGAAGGACGGGACGATTACCGGGGTAGATAGACGGGTACAAAGAATCAATAAGGCCATCCAGTCTCCGGGTGATGCAATGCCGGACTGGATGATATTCTGTGAACTGGCCAGGATCATGGGTTTTGAGAAACAATTTAGTTTTGACAGCCCGGAGCAAATATTCGAAGAAATCAGAAAATGCGTTCCCCAATATCGGGGCATAACTTATGAGAGGCTAAAAAGCGCCAAAGGCATTCAATGGCCATGTCCAAACGAGGATCATCCGGGTACAGAGGTGATGTTTGTGGAGAACTTTCCCACTCCGGATGGTCTCGGGCATTTCCAGATCGCAGAGTATAAACCCCCTTTGGAAGTCCCCGATGACACCTATCCTTACATTTTTACCAATGGACGGGTTGTATTCCATTTCCACACAGGGACCATGACCCGTCGAACCAAAAGGCTGAACAATGAATTACCCAATGGATTTGCCGAGATAAGCCGTGAGGATGCCCGGGAATTGGCCATAGTAGATGGGGATCAGGTCCTGTTAAAGTCACGAAGGGGAGAGATACAGACCATTGCCAGGGTGACGGAGGACATAAGAAAGGGTTTGATATTCATGCCCTGGCATTTTTCGGAATGTGCTCCCAATATATTAACCGGGCCCACAGCCGGCCCTCCATCCAAGATGCCGGAATTTAAATTTTGTGCAGTGAGTATAGAAAAGGTGTGATGATATGAGAGGTAATATGTATCTCGCGTGGTCTTGTGACGAAAAAATTCGGGAAATGGGAGCATCGGGCGGTGCGGTGACTGCTTTACTCAAGTTTGCCTTTGAGATGAAATATGTAGATGCCGTGTTGGCTGTCAGAAAGAGAAATGGGAACAGATATGACGGGGTGTTATCTTTAATTACTGATCTGGATGAGGTTATTGAGAGTTCCGGGGCCTTGCATTTTGCTCCTGTGAACGTGGCCAAAGAGATACACAAGTATTTGGATGGTGCAAAAGACTTAAAACTAGCGGTGACCTGCAAGCCCTGTGATTGCCGTGCGATCATTGAATTGGCCAAAAGGGGGCAAATCAACATGGCGAATGTCATCTTAATCGGATTGAACTGTACCGGAACATTGTTGCCTACCGTTGCCAGAAAAATAATAGAAGATGAATACCATGCCACCCCCGAGGATGTGGTCGGAGAGGAACTGGATAACGGGAAACTCATCATTACACTGGCCGATGGTACCAGAAAACAAAGAGATTTGCAGGAACTGGAGGAAAAGGGATACGGAAGAAGAGAGAATTGCAGGAGATGTTCTTTTAACATCCCCAGGATGGCAGACCTGGCTTGCGGCAAGTGGGGGACCAAGGACAACAAGACCACGTTTATAGAAGTTTGCTCCCAAAAAGGTTCTGAACTCATAGAAAAGGCTATAGAGGCGAGGGTTCTTATTGTTGAAATACCGGATCAGGAAGCCTTAAAACAAAGAGAAAAAAAAGACGAACAGGCCGTCAAACTGGCCCAAAGATGGGAACAAAGGGATTTCGATGAGCTGAGACGGCTTTCTAATAAGGATCGGTTGAAATACTGGTTGGAGTATTTTAACCGGTGCATCAAGTGTTTTGGGTGCAGAGATGTGTGTCCCCTATGTTACTGCCGGGACTGTTACCTTGAGCCGGAAAGAGGTTTTGTGCAGGGCGGACAAACACCGCCGCATATGATGTTCCCGTTGGTCAGATTGGCTCACGTTGCGGATTCCTGTGTGAATTGTGGTCAGTGTCAGGATGCATGCCCCATGGAGATTCCACTGACCAAACTTTACCATATGCTAAACAGGGATCTTAGCGCCATATTTGGATATGAACCGGGTATGGATGTGAGCGAATATCCGCCGCTTACCACCGTAACCCATGAGGAACTTCATATTGAGGAAGTTAATGTCTTTAGGAAGAGCGAAGAACTTGATATTGAAGAAGTCGATGTCTTTAGGGCAAATTAAGGATTGAGCTATCGGACTGGCTAACACAATATTGAAAGGATTTTCTATGAATGATGAGTTAACTCCGGAAGAAAAGGAGGCTCTAACGCATGTTGCCTCGAAACTTGAATCCTTTGAAAAGCAAAGAGGAAATCTGATCCCAATTCTCCAGATGGTCCAGGAAACGCTTGCCTATCTCCCCACCCAAGCCATAAAAATCGTTTCGGAACACCTCGAAATTTTCGAAAGTGAAGTGTATGGCGTTGCAACATTTTATAACCAGTTTCGATTTCATCCCCCGGGCAAACATCCGATCAAGGTGTGTCTGGGTACTGCCTGTCATGTCAGGGGGGGTGACATTATCCTTGAAAATTTTGAACGAAAGCTTGACATTCATGCCGGTGAAA
>CAZDAB010000362.1:0-3957 GCA_964502855.1 uncultured Desulfobacteraceae bacterium
GCCACCAACAAAGGAATTCCCAAAGCAAAAGTAACCGCCGGTCTTTGCCAGATGATGGCAAATAAAATCTTAGAGCTTTTAAAAAAGGTGAAAAGAAAGAACATTATGATCACCGGAGGGACGGCTTGCAACCACATGATGATAGAGCGTATCCGTAAGGAAATTCCCGGTCTGATTGTTCCTCCGGAAGCACCTTATTTTGAAGCTCTGGGTGCCGCACTCTGGGGGCTGGAACACGAAACCGCCAAATTCCCCGGCATATCCGAGTTGTTCAGTACTGAAGCTGCATCTTTTGACACGCTTCCTCCCTTGCAAAATTTTGAAGACATCGTGGAATTCAAAACCATTGAAAAAGGAGAAATCCGTCCCGGCGATACCTGCATACTTGGGCTCGACGTGGGGTCAACTACTACCAAAGCGATTCTTCTGCGAAAAACGGACAATGCAATCCTGGCAGATGTTTATCTGCGTACGAACGGCAATCCGGTTGAAGCTTCCCGTCAGTGCTATGATTCTATTCTTAATCAGATTGGCCGAATTGTTGATCCCTCTCAAATATCAATTGAGGGGCTGGGCGTCTGCGGCTCCGGCCGTCAGATTGCCGGTCTGCATGCACTCACAGACGGCGTTATCAACGAAATCATCGCCCATGCCGCCGCTGCCGTATATTTTGATCCACAGGTGGACACTATCTTTGAAATCGGCGGACAGGACGCCAAATACACTTACATCACTAACGGGGTGGCTTCGGATTACGCCATGAACGAAGCGTGTTCCGCCGGTACCGGGTCGTTTTTGGAAGAATCCGCATATGAGACTCTGGGTGTGGCAATGGAAGATATTGCGGATATTGCCCTCAAAGGACATTATCCGCCCAACTTCAACGACCAGTGTGCCGCATTCATCGCCTCTGACATAAAAAATGCCATCCACGAGGGTGTCAAGCACGAAGATATCGTAGCCGGACTGGTGTATTCCATCTGTATGAACTACTCGAACCGGGTCAAAGGGAACCGCCCCGTAGGGAAGAAGGTTTTCATGCAAGGGGGCGTCTGTTACAACCGGGCGATCCCCCTGGCCATGGCCTCCCTGGTGGGTAAACCTATCATTGTTCCTCCGGAACCCGGTCTGATGGGGGCTTTTGGGGTGGCCCTTGAGGTAAAAAAGCGAATTGAAATGGGGTTGATAAAAAAAAGTCGCTTCGACCTGAAGGTGCTTTCGGACAGAGAGGTCACCTACGGCAACTCATTTACCTGCAAAGGCGGCAAAGAAAAGTGTGACCGGCGGTGTGAAATTGCCGTGATAGAGCTTGAGGGAACCAAATACCCCTTTGGCGGCGCCTGTAACCGGTACTACAATTTACGGCACAATATAGCTTACAATGTTAAAAAATTGGATATGGTGCGGGTACGACAGCGACTTGTCTTTGAAAAGTATGGTGCTGCGGTCGTGCCGGTTTCTGATCATGAATTGCCTAAAGGCAGAAGGAAGAAGCTTCGGGGGAAAATAGGTTTTAACAGGAGTTTTTTGGTAAACACATACTATCCTCTTTATTCAACATTTTTCACCGAACTGGGATTCGAGCCGGTGGTGCCGGATTTTTGTTCTCAGGAAGGGATTGACCATATAGGCGCTGCTTTATGCTATCCAATAGAATTAGCACATGGTTTCTTTTATTCGCTTATCGAGATGAAAGATCCTCCGGAATTTATTTTTCTGCCCCATTTCAAAGCGGTTCCTGCCCAAGACGGACACTCAACGTCTGAGGTTTGTCCTCTCGCCCAGGGCGAGCCATTCTATCTTCGGACTGCGTTTAAGGATAAATTTGATGATCTGAAGAGAAAAGGAACTGAAGTATTAACGCCTCTTTTGGACTTAAGAGGAGGGCTGGCTACAGCCAGAGAGCCTTTGGTTGCAACTTCGGTCCGAATGGGAGTTAGCCGAAAAGAGGCCCAAAAAGCTTTTAACAAGGCACTCGATCAACAGATTGCTTGTCTGGCCGAGATGAAAGAAATTGGGAAAAAGACTCTTAAGGAACTGGAAGCCGACCCGGATAAGATTGCGGTGGTAATTTTCGCCCGTCCATACAATGGATTTGTCGAAGAAGCACATATGGGTATCCCCCACAAGTTTGCATCCAGGGGCATCCGGGTCATACCGTTGGATTTCCTCCCGCTGGATAACGAGAAAACAAAGCGCCATATGTACTGGGGGATGGGCCAACTGATGATGAAAGCTACTAGATTCGTGAAAAGGCATCCTCAACTGTTCGGCACTCTCATAACAAACTTCTCCTGTGGCCCGGATTCGTTTATTATTGGATACATTAGGGACATCATGGGTCGAAAGCCATCTCTTACACTTGAACTGGACAGTCACACCGCAGATGCTGGCCTGGAAACCCGTATTGAGGCATTTCTGGATATCATTGCTACACACCGTCAACTATTACTTCATAAGCCGATCATCCAAAAAAAACGAAGGTTTGCCCCTGCCAGGACATTTCTTGATAACGGATTTGCAAAGGTAATTACATCTGAGGGGGAAACGTTACATCTGAACGACCCTCGGGTGACACTCTTGTTCCCGTCTATGGGCAAAATATTCACAGAGTCAATGGCAGCAGTCTTTCGCGGATTAGGTATTAATACAGTGGCCCACCCACCATCTGGCGAAGAGGTGTTAAAGTTGGGTCGTGCAAACACATCCTGCAAGGAATGCCTGCCCCTAATACTCACCACGGGAACGCTGCTTAATTATATACAAAACGGGAAACGAGATGACGAAGTATTAGTTTACTTTATGCCAACGACCTCTGGACCATGCCGTTTTGGTCAGTACTATATTTTTATGGAAGATCTTGTGAGGCGACTCGAAATCAAAAATGTTGCCATGTATTCGCCAACATCAGAAGACTCCTATGCAGGGCTGGGCAACCATTTCCAGAGAAAGGCATTTTGGGGGACAATCGTTTCCGATCTTATGGAAGACACCCGTTCGATGATACTCGCCAACGCCACAGATACCGAATTCGCAATGAAAATATTCCATGAGGAGTGGGATCTGATAATGGGAGAACTCGAAAGAGGTGATTTTTCCTTTCTGGAGCAGCAACTCACCCTAACCGCTGAAAGATTTAGCCACATTCCCATGAATCTTCCGCCCAAAGAAGTACCCACTATCGCGTTGGTTGGGGAAATATTTGTTCGACGGGATGGTTTGTCACGCCGATATATTATGGAACATCTTGCAGAAAAAGGAATTGCCAGTATCTGCTCATCATCAATCGAATGGCTGTTGTACTGCCACTATCTTATAGACAATGACCTCGCAGATCACACTATGACAATAAAGGATAGATTGGAGTTCATGGCCAGAAAAAAGTTTATGGCCCGATACGAAAAGCAACTTAAGTCCACTTTGTCAAGATCAGGCCTCATTCATGCAATGCCGTTTGATGTTAAGATGGTAATTAAAAACGCTTCACCTTACTTGTCACCGAATCTTACCGGCGAAGCTATCCTGACAGTGGGAAGTTCCATTACCGAAATAGTATCGCACGCCTGTGGTGTAATTGCTATCGGACCTTTCGGATGCATGCCCAATCGTCTTTCAGAGGCACTTCTGACCGAAGCCATGAACAGTAAGGCAAAACTGGCAACAGATCCGAAAAACAAACAACTAAGAACCATTCTTGAAGGCATGGGAGATCTGCCCTTTCTCGCAATTGAAAGTGACGGCTCCCCTTTTCCTCAGGTAATCAATGCGCAACTGGAAGCCTTCTGCTTACGAGCAGAGCGGTTACATCAAAGCATGATCAAAGCCAGGAAAGGGCCCGATAGGTAATAAAAGGGAAGGATAAAACAAAAGATATGGATTAAATTAAAATGCTACAGTATTGTCAATGTCGTTGACGTAATTTTTCGGGGATAATGAGGTCTAAATTTTTCCCCTGAA
>CAZDAB010000363.1:0-3942 GCA_964502855.1 uncultured Desulfobacteraceae bacterium
AAGAGTTGAAATCCTTTTCTTCCCATATCAAAAAGGAAATCTTTGATATTTTAACCACGGAACAGATGATAAACCGGCGAAACTCTTTCGGCGGGACGGCGTTAAAAAATGTAAAGGCTGCCATAAACAAGGCTGAAAAGGACCTTGCCGTGAAGACGGAAGTCTAATTTAACGTCTTGGGAATTTTACGATTTATTGAAAATAAAGATATTTTTTAGAATTATATTTTTAACTCGGACATGAAATAATGGAATGATGGAATAATGGAATGATGATTTAAAGAAGATGACATTCCTCTATTTAATTCCCGTTAAGAGGAATTTTACAATAACCCAACTTTCCATTTTCCCAGAACCCAATATTCCAGTGTTCCAATATTCCAAAATTCCAATTGTGAGCGAAGCGAACTAACTTGATAATTATGATAAAAAGAATTAAAAAAGGCCTTGTGTTACATTTTGTTATTGTTATTTTGATTGTCTTTAATTTTTCAGCATGTGGCAAGAAGGGACCCCCTATGCCCCCCGCTCATGAAACCCCCCATTCAATTATTAATTTTGTTTGGTTAAGGTGATGTTATGCATCATTTTGTTTACCGGAATAATGAATTATATTGTGAAGATGTCCCGATCCGTGGGATTGCCGAAAAGGTCGGCACTCCTTTTTATTTATACAGCCATGCCACGTTAAAACGCCATTTTCTTATTTTTAACGAGGCTTTTGAGGGTTTAGAAAGGCTTGTATGTTTTTCTGCAAAGGCCAATACGAACCTTGCTATTTTAAAACTGTTTGAAAGCCTTGGCAGCGGGCTCGATATTGTCTCAGGTGGAGAACTGTATCGTGGGTTAAACGCGGGTTTCTCTCCGGATAGAATCGTCTATTCCGGAGTGGGAAAGCGAATCGACGAAATCGACTATGCTCTTGAAGCAGGCATTTTAATGTTCAATGTAGAGTCGCTTGAAGAACTTGAACTTATAGACAAAAGAGCGGGTTTTTTAAGAACAAAAGCACCTGTGGCCATTCGGGTAAACCCCGACGTTGACCCAAAAACTCATCCGTATATCTCAACCGGTTTGAAAAAAAACAAATTCGGCATTGATATGGAGACGGCTATCGAAGGGTACAAGGTCGCAAGAAAGCTAAAAAACATCAAAATAGTGGGCATTGATTGCCATATAGGGTCACAAATTACAGAATCAAAACCTTTTATAGAAGCTCTGGAAAGCTTAAAGACCCTGATAAATGAACTCAGGCAAATTGGAATCAAAATCAAATACATAGATATGGGTGGCGGTCTTGGAATAACCTATGATGATGAATCCCCGCCCCATCCTCGCGAATATGCCAAGGCCATTGTTAATTCTCTTAAAGGCTTGCATCTTCACCTTATTCTGGAGCCCGGAAGAGTTATTGTGGGAAATGCCGGAATACTGGTGAGCAGGGTTCTTTTCAGAAAGTCGGGACAAGTCAAGGAGTTTGTTATTTCCGATGCCGGGATGAACGATCTGATGCGACCCACACTGTACGATGCGTTTCATGCCATAGCGCCGGTGAAAAAAACCGAAGATGAGCAGATAACAGCAGACGTTGTGGGCCCGATTTGCGAAAGCGGAGATTTTCTGGCGGTAGATCGAAAGATTCCCGATGTAAAGAAAGGCGATCTTTTTGCAGTGATGAGTGCCGGGGCCTATGGTTTTACCATGTCGTCCAATTACTGTTCCCGGCCCAGAGCGGCCGAAGTAATGGTCAAAGATGACCAGTTTCATGTTGTCCGGGAGCGCGAGAGTTATGATGATCTTGTTGATGGTGAATCCCTGCCGCCGTTTCTTGATGATTAAAAAATGTAACCTCTTACCTTAAGGCGCTTAGTTGTAAATTTTGTGTTTTTTGCGGCAATTTTTTTTTCTTTTCACCACAAAGGCACCAAGGGACGAAGAAATATTAATAAATTTATCCTTGGTGCCTGCCCGCCATCGGCTTCACCTTAGGCGGGGCGGGCGGGTCTTAGTGTCTTTGTAGCAAACATTTTTGGTTTAAGTTTATCCGAATCAGGAATTATGAAAAAAATTGATTTTTACAAGATGAGCGGAAGCGGCAACGATTTTATAATCGTTGACAACCGCAATAAAATTGTCGATGAAACCGATCTGCCGAAATTTATCGCAAAAGTATGCCGTAGAAAAATGTCAGTCGGTGCCGACGGTTTTATCCTTGTGGAAAATACGGAAGGTGCGGATTTCAAATGGCGTTTTTATAATTCTGACGGCAGTGCTGCGGAGATGTGCGGAAACGGCGCCAGGTGTGTTGCACGGTATGCATATGTAACGGGTATTGCAGGACCGGTCATGTCCTTTGACACCCAGGCCGGTATGGTTCACGCCCAGGTTGTGGGGGAGCGTGTTAAAGTAAAAATGACAGACCCGCTGGATCTTAAAATAGAGTATCCGATTGAACTTAAAAACGGTTCACTTTCCATCTCAAGTGTCAACACCGGTGTTCCTCATGTGGTAATTGTGAAAGACAGTATCGACACGGTTGAAGTTGTTAACATAGGCAGGGAGATACGGTTCCACCACGGGTTTGCTCCTGCCGGCACAAATGTAAATTTCATATGTTATTTAAAGGACAACATTATTGCAATTCGGACCTATGAGCGGGGTGTAGAAGATGAAACTCTGGCATGCGGTACCGGGGCAATTGCCGGTGCCATTGTTATGGCTTGCAGAGAAAAGTTAAAGTCCCCTGTAAATGTTCTAACACGAAGTGGCGGATATCTTAATGTTATTTATCAAGAGCATGACGGCAACTATCACGACATTTATCTTGAAGGTGATGCGCGCATTATTTATACGGCCCAGATCTGGGAAGATGCATGGAAAGACGATTTATGATTTCAATAGATTTAGAAATTCCGAGACGTTAATGGGAATTCATACCGCATACGTGGCTGCAGGATCAAACATCGGGAACAAGCTTTTAAACTGTAAAAATGGTATGTTCGCCCTGACAAAAGCCAATAAAACCGTATTGAAGGATTGGTCTAAATTTTACAAAACCGAGCCTGTTCATTACAAAGACCAGGACTGGTTCGTCAATTGTGTGGTGAAAATTGAAACCCCCCTTGATCCTTTTGATCTGTTACATGAGCTTAAGTCCATAGAACGCGATGCCGGGCGAGTCTACACTCCCATACGGTTTGGTCCCCGGACTCTGGACCTGGATATCATTTTATATGATGACTTGGTGAAAAATTCGGCGGATCTGATTATCCCTCATCCCAGGATGCATAAAAGACGTTTTGTGTTAGGGCCTATTTGTGATATAAATCCGGAACTCGTCCATCCGGTTTTAAAAAAGAATATGAAATATCTACTAGATATTCTGGATAAAAATGAACAAAGGATTATTGAGTATCCATGCGATTATTAATCTTATTGGGCATTATATACCTTTGCTACAGGGTTCTGAAATCCTGGATTCTTCAAGGCGGATCACCGCAAAAAACGGTATTTAACAAAACCGCCGGCCAGATCGATGACGTCATGATCAAAGATCCTTTCTGTGAAATATACTTCCCTAAAAAAGACGGTGTGCATTTGAGAATCGATGGAAAGGATTTGTATTTTTGCAGCAAAGAATGCAGGGATAAATTTGTGGAAAAGCATTCAAAAAAATAGAAATTAATCCGAACAACCCGATCTTAAAAAAAAATTGCCACAAAGTGACGAAGACACCAAGGATATTTTAATTATTCTTTCTTTGTGCCTTGGTGCCTTTGTGGCAATAAAAAAAATACAATATAGCATAAAAAACATAGAGTTCAAAAATTTTAGGTCATTTTACACACAGGAGGGGTTTACCCGATGAAATTTTTTATCGACACTGCAAACATAGACGAAATAAGGGAAGCACACAGTATGGGTATGGTTGACGGTGTTACAA
>CAZDAB010000364.1:0-3942 GCA_964502855.1 uncultured Desulfobacteraceae bacterium
ATGGCAAAATCGAGAAGAAAGGAACATCGGAAATAAGCTCCAGCGCCGATGGCATACACGAGGCGATCCAGGATATTGTGAAGGCCATGCGGGGTTTGACAAAATATCTTTCCTGACTTCCGTCAAGCGCCTTTGAATAAAAGTCTGCCGTCAATTAATTTTAAAAAGTGAGACGGTTTTGCAGGCAGTGAGCTGTCCGGAAGTCTTATTGGCATGCCGTAAATTTTAAAAATGCATGGTACGTCATCGCAGAAAAATATAGGAAAATGAAAAATGGCATCCAATGGAAATAAAGATCCAATAGGCAATCTAATGGATAAGCTTCGTTCCCTCTTCGGCTCCAGTGATCATCTGAAAAATAAGACTGCGTTGGCACTGAGTCTTGTAACGAACCATTTCACCAACAAAACTAACAAAAAGGAGTAACCGCTATGAAAAAAAGAAATATCGTTATTCACTGTTTAGTACTTCTTATGCTGATCGCCACCTTCGTGGCCTGTGCATCGACACCAAAACAGGAAAGCACAGGGGAATACGTTGACGATTCGGTCATCACGACCAAGGTCAAATCTTTGCTTGCAGCTGATGATTTTCTCAAGTCATTCCAGATCAGTGTCGAAACCTTTAAGGGCACCGTTCAATTGAGCGGCTTCGTTGGCTCTCAACAGGCCGTCGATAAAGCGGGTGAAATCACACGTAGCGTTAAAGGGGTCACATCCGTAAAGAATGATTTGGTCGTGAAATAGGCGAGCGTTATTCTCTCCCGGATGGAGCATGGCGACCACTGGTGAGCCGAAGTATGGGTTTGACAATGTCGCGACTGCTGCTATGCTCGGGCATTGTGCGCGGACACCTAGGACCTTGGCGCGTATGAGTTTACGCGTGGCATGCTGCAGGCAGCACATACCGCCTTGGAAAAGCTCGACCGAATGTCGCACGTCCATTTCGTCAATCCGGTAGTGCTTGCCAGTCTCCGCCTCGAGATTGATCGGATGACACCGCCAAGGCATTTGAGGGAATAGCCAGAGGAGCTGAAACATGGCTATCCATAAGAAAAAGGTTCTGTACATAACAACGGGTGTCATCACGCTTGTTGTGTTCGTTGGTATCCTCGCTCTCATGCTCAATATCAAAGGCTTTACACCGCAGATCGAGGCGGCCGCGTCTACTGCTCTGGGAATGGATGTCCGGATCAAAGGCAAAGTGGGCATCTCTATTTTTCCGGGCTTCGGTCTATCGCTGAAGAACGTCAACGTGCGCAAGAAAGGATTGGATGTCGTTACGATTGAGAAGATGAGAATAGGACTGAAACTCATCCCCCTCGCGAGGTTCGAAATCAAGATAATCCGGGTCGGGCTTGTCAAGCCGGTTTTCTCCATACTTCGGTCCAAAAACGAGATGTTCAATCTTGAAAAACCGGGGCGCACGTTATGGGAAAAACTCCTTGCTGTGAAAAAGATATCCATCTCTCAGGGGAGCCTTGTTTATACTGATGAAACATCCGGCGAGAAAATCGAAGTCGGTGACTTGGATTTGAGCATAAGAAACCTTTTTTCCAGCGGGACGGACAGCTTGGAACCATTCAAGAACATCTCATTCACCGGGGATATCAGATGCAAGATACTTAAGATCTATAACGTCACTTTTATGAACCTCGTGATGAGAGCAGCAGGTGAAAAGGGAATACTCGATATCGACCCGGTCAGCATGAACATCTTCGGTGGAACCGGTAACGGAAACATTCATGTGGACCTGACGGGGTCGTCGGCTCATTACAGGGTAATCTATACTCTTAATCGGGTCAGGATCGAAGAACTTCTTCAGCAATACTCGCTCAAGAAATTCCCCCGGAAAACCATAGAAGGGCCGGTCAATTTTTCCGCGGACCTGACGGCAATGGGTAAGAGCGCAGATGAGGTGAAGCGATCGCTTAACGGCAATCTTTCTTTGAACGGGGAGAATCTGATGCTCTACAACATCGATATCGATGCTCTTATCATGAAGTACGAACGAAACCAGAACTTTAACCTCGTGGATGTGGGGGCGTTCTTGCTCGCGGGCCCCTTCGGGCCGGTACTCACCAAGAGCTACAATTTTGCAAGCCTGTACGAAGAGTCCCAGGGCGGAAAAGGGATCATCAGGAAACTCGTCTCGGACTGGAAGGTAAAAAACGGCATTGCCGAGGCGCTCGATGTAGCCCTTGCCTCAAAAAAGCAGAGGATTGCCATGAAAGGGGGATTGGACCTAATCAACGAGCGGTTTGTCGACGTAACCTTAGCGGCCCTCGATAAACGAGGGTGCATCGTTTACAGCGAGAAGGTGCATGGGTCCTTCCATAAACCGCAGATAGAGAAGGAAAGTATCTTTAAGTCAATTGCCGGATCCGTATCGAATCCGCTGGAGGATGCGTGGAAATTCATTCAGGGTAAAGAGTGCACGGTATTTTATTCAGGTTCCGTAGCGCAGCCGGAGAGGTAGCTTAGATTCTGAAAGTGTGTGTCAATCTGAGTTAGGAAGGATGGAACGAGATGACTGCAGTGATGTATAAGTAGATGCACGGCGAAGGGCGTCAAAGCTGTTAAAAACAGCCTTGTCGTGAAAAAAACCGGCTGAAGCCAATCTAAAGCAAATTGAAAGGAGAATCGAATGTTGTGGACGATTGCTGTAATACTGGTAATCCTGTGGCTGCTGGGATTTGTGAGCAGTTACACGATGGGAGGGTTCATCCATATCCTGCTGGTGATTGCCGTTATCGTAGTGCTGGTCAGGGTCATTCAGGGTCGGAGAATCACGTAGTCAGTAGAATATCCTAAACCAAATTGACGATATAAAGGTATGGGCAAATGAGAACAACTGCACTTCTTGCCATCATACTTATTGCTATAGGAATCGTGGTCTTTGGGTATCAAGGGATCGACGAGCGGGAAAAAAATGACTTAGTGAACAGCTTGATGGATTCTTTTATCAAGAGAACGTTAAACTATCTTTCCCATCCTGACTTTCCGGGCAAATATGTTCTCAAAGAATTTCAGACCTATCGGAAACGGAAAACATGGTACCAAAATGTTTGATTACCCAATTGAAATTAGATTAAGAGACGGGACACCCGTTTTAATTCGGTTGTTAAACCAAGATGACAAAGAGGAGTTAAAGATTGGATTTGAAAAATTATCAGCCAAATCAAAATATCGTCGATTTTTTGTACCTGTAAGCAGTCTCTCAAACAGTCAACTGAAACATTTGACAGAAATTGATAACAAGAATCACTTGGCCTTGTGTGCTTATATTGTAAGTCAAGATGGCATGTTTGGGATAGGGGTCGCTAGATATTTCAGAGTAGAAGACGAACCTGAAACGGCAGAATTTGCATTAACAATAATTGATGAATATCAAAGTCAAGGTCTGGGGACAGAGCTTTTGAATTTATTAATTCATTGTGCACGCAAAAATAGAATTCGTAAATTCATCGGATATATGCTGGCAGAAAACAGTTCGATGCTGAAAATCCTTAAGCATCTTGGAGCCCAAATTCGAAGAGAAGATGGTCCAATCCAACGAGTTGACCTGATATTATCTTCTTAATCACTTATTCTTAACAGCTTTGATGTTATGCAAAAACACACCGCTAAAGATTCAAGGTTTGAATCCAAATCATAAAATTTTGTTGTTTTTGGAAACTAAACATTACGATACGAAGTTGTCACTATCGAAATTTTAAAATGGCTATAATTTGGCAATAAAACCCATGCAAATGTTAATCGATGATAAAACTTCACGCTTTTCTTATTTAAACAGCTACACAATATATTGTGGCCTGGGGCCTCAAGAAAAATTATAGCGTGGGGAACTCTGTTGCGGGCAAACGGGCAAACAATTGGTAGGTGACGCATAACCAACAAACCCCGCAGTTAGCGCAATTTGCCTTTTATTAATGGGTGTTTA
>CAZDAB010000365.1:0-3936 GCA_964502855.1 uncultured Desulfobacteraceae bacterium
ATTCCGCCCAAGACGTCAAGGGCCTCAAAAATGGTTACCTGATAGCCCTTTAACCTAAGGTAGTATGCTACGGTCAGCCCTGAGGGCCCTGAGCCGACCACTGCCACCTTTTCCGAACGTTCCTGGATCTCCGGCGGTTCGAGTTCTTTCAGGTTTGCATGATCTGCGGCAAAGCGCTTTAAATCCCTGATGGCAACCGCCTCATCCACCTCCAGCCTTCGGCATTGAGATTCACAAGGATGCGGACAGACTCGTCCAAGGACTCCCGGCAGCGGTAGTCGCTCCATAATTAACCGGATAGCTTCCCGGTACTTGCCCTGGCCGATGAGCTGTACATAGCCCTGGACATTGATGCCCGCCGGACAAGTGATCGAACAAGGGGCCCGATCTTTTTTATCTATACAGAAGGTAATGGGTACGGCCTGTGGAAATGCTCTGTAAATGGCCGCGCGATGACCCAGCCCCTCATCCCATTCACTCGGGACCGATACCGGACAGACATTCGCACATTCACCACACCCCGTACAAACCCCCTCCGTCACATAGCGCGGCTTACGGCGGATCCTGACGGTGTAGCTGCCGATGAATCCCGACACCTCCGTTACTTCGCTGTATGAAAGCAACTCGATGTTTGGGTTCTGGGCCACTTCAACCATCTTTGGGGTTCCGATACAGGCGGCACAGTCGAGCGTAGGAAAAGTCTTATCGAACTGAAGCATATGCCCGCCAATGGTAGTCGATTTTTCCACCAGATATACTTTATGCCCGGCATTGCCGATGTCTAAAGCAGCCTGCATGCCTACAATACCGGCACCCACGACCATGATATCAGGATGTACGACTGCCTCACGATCATCGAGGCTCTCATGGTAATTGACCCGGTTGATCGCCGCCGCCGCCAGTGTTTTCGCTTTCCGGGTGGCCTCATCTTCATCCTCGGTGACCCATGAAACTTGTTCGCGAACAGAGGCCATCTGAAAAAAATAAGGATTAAGACCGGCCCGCCGGCAAGTACCTTGAAAGGTCTTTTCATGGAGTCTGGGTGAGCAAGAGGCCACGACCACCCGGTTAAGGTTAAATTCCTTAATGTCCTTTTCAATCATCTCCTGGCCCGGGTCCGAACACATAAACTTGTAATCCCGGGCGATCACCACATTTTTCAGCTCTCGGGCAAAGGCCGCCACCTCCTCAACCCGAACCTTGCCGGCGATATTGATCCCGCAATGGCAGACATAAAAACCTAACCTGATGGACATGACCGCTCCTTTTTTACGAAATATAGAAAAGAAAATATTAAAACGCGAAAATCAGCCGGCCAATTATTAATTTTAAAACCAATAGCTTGTTAGTGCTAATGATAAACTTTCTGATTTGGACAAAAATTTAAAATAGCTTTTTAAAATAAAAGAAGATTTAAAAAAAATCAACACATTTTACCTGCCTGGAAAATGAAGAGGGTTGAATAAATGCATGACAGACGTTCTTTTCATGCGGCCGTATTTTTGGCCAGTTTAATGGGGTTGGGTCCCAATTTTCGGATTCTCTTATCCATTTCAATTGCAATTTCCGCAAAACGCGGTCCATCATTTGATGAAAGGTTGTACATTTGCGCCCTTTCCCCCCCGACACCGATGGTATCAAGAATTTTCTGGATATGTTTTATCCGGTTACGGGCTCTGAGGTTCCCGCTCGTATAATGGCAATCTCCTTCCATGCATCCTACCACATAGACGCCGTCCGCTCCCTTTTCAAAGGCATGGAGGATATGAAGGATATCTATCTTACCGGTGCATGGAATGATAATGATTTTAATATCAGACGGGTATTGCAATCGCATGGAACCTGCCAGGTCCGCAGCCGTATATCCTCAGAAACTGCAGCAAAATGCGATAATGACTGGCTCGAAAACTTCATTCATGATACTTCCTTTGAATCAAAGATGGTATGTCGCTCAACTAAGGTTATATTTTTATTGACATCACATACCATTTCGTCTCATATATTTTCAATAAAATTTTAAATAGTTAGCCTGTAAAGATGAGCCTGACCCGGATACCCTGAAAAACTAAAATTATGAACTTAGGGGCTTCGCCCCAATTGGAATAATGGAATGATGGAGTAATGGAATGATGGGTTTGAAGGAGTTTTTTTACAATTAAAATGGTTTATTTCCGCCCTTACCCCCAATATTCCAGCATTCCAGCATTCCATTCTTCCATTCTGATTGCATAAACAGGTTACCTTTAAAACTTTTATTTTCGATAAGTTGTAGAATTTCCGAGACGTTTAATTGCCCATTTTGATTATTTCATAAAAAGTCAGAAAAGCAACCTTTTAAGGATTCATCACAATTTTAAAAAGGCAAATAAAATGCATAATAGCATTTCGGATCCAAAGACGGCAACGGAACATGACCCCTGTGAGCAAAGAGAATTAATCGGGGACCGGGGAGATTATTTTCTAAACAGAATTCAGGGAGAAACCGGTGTCAATGTATCCGCATGCTATCAATGCGAACGGTGTACCAATGCCTGCCCTATCAGTGGTTTCATGGACATCAAGCCTCACCAGGTCATTCGCTATGTTCAATTGGGATGGCGCATCAGACTGTTAAAATCCTCAACCATCTGGATATGTTTATCCTGTGAAATGTGTAGCACTTACTGTCCCAACGAGGTGGGTGTAGCAGAAATTATCAATCATTTGCGCATGATGGCGGCCAGTTCCTCCATAACTCCCAAGGAAAAAAGTCTTGCCGTATTTCATCACACCTTTCTGGAAGAACTCATCAAGTCCGGAAGAATAAATGAATTTCGATTGATGAGAGCCTATTATTTAAAGCCGGATATTCTGCATGCCAAGATAAAAAACGGAACCTTTAAGCAAGAACTTCAATTGGCCATGACGTTGTTGCGTACAGGAAGGCTAAAATTATCCGCGCCAAAGTCCAAGGCGGTCAAGGAAATTCAAAAAGCTTATTCTCAGACTCGCGGAGAGATCGTTTAATGAAACTATCTTTTTATCCGGGGTGTTCCCTGGAAGGAATGGCCAACGACTATTGCGAGTCCATTTACGCGGTCTTCAAGGATCTGGGTATTGACCTGGTTGAAATAGAAGACTGGTCATGTTGCGGGGCAACTGCGGCCCACAGCCTCAGTGAGGTCATGTCCGTGATTCTGCCTGCAAGAAATCTGGCCGCTGCCGAAGAAATGGGGCTTGATATCATTTGTCCGTGTTCTTTGTGCTTTAATCGGCTTCGGTTTGCCCAGAAAATGATAAAGAAAAAAATCTTTCATATACCCTGGCAGGTTACGGGAAATATCCGTGTTCTGGATATGACGCGCTTTTTAGCAAAACCTTCCATTATTACATTGATAAAACAATGTGTTTTGAAACCGTTAGACAGCCTGAAAGTGGTTTGCTATTACGGATGCCAGATGGTTCGTCCACCGAAAATTACCGGCTACGCAGATTATGAAAATCCCCAAACGTTAGATCACATTGCTGCGGCAGCAGGGGCCCAGGTCATTGACTGGTCTTATAAATCCACATGTTGCGGCGCAAGCATCGGTATTGGTCGCAGGGAGATCGTGGAATCTCTTTCAAAAAGGATTTTGCAGAAAACCCAACAGGCCGGCGCCGAAGCCATTGTGGTTTCCTGTCCGTTGTGCCAGTCCAATCTGGATATCGTCCAGAAAGATCGATCTGAACCACCGACTCCAATATTTTATGTTACGGAATTACTCCGCTTGAGTTTTACAGACAAAGGGAATCCACAATGGTTTAAGATGCATGTTGCAGATCCTGTACCGCTTTTAAAGACAAAGGGTTTATTGTAAGAATTATGGAATCTTATCTCAAAAACCCGTTGGGGAAAGTTATCGTTATCGGTGGAGGCATCGGCGGAATTCAGTGTGCCCTGGATCTGGCGGATAC
>CAZDAB010000366.1:0-3934 GCA_964502855.1 uncultured Desulfobacteraceae bacterium
TTACAACTTTGCTCAATCCAACATGCGGGACAAAGGATAAAACCCTATACGTTATGACTCTAAAAATTGTTAATGTAATTGCAAAATTTCCTATTTAAGTATGAGTGAACAAAATATTCCTGAAAAATTGATGAAATTGAGAAAAGTCAGGAGAATAATTATAATTTTGGTATCAATTTTTATACCGCTAGTTATTTTCGTTAGCTTATCAGGGGGAGCAATTTTCGCAGCTGTTCTTTGGATTATATATATGCTGCTGTTGGGTTCAGCTCTTATTTTTCAACAGTTCATGAAATGTCCACAATGTAGAAAGTATTATTTCAGGAAGTTTTTTTGGGGAAATCCTTTTTCAAGTGAATGCCTTCATTGTGGCTTATCATTGTTAGAGTCTAACTATCCATTAGATATTAATTAGAAAGCACTGATTTAGAGACTAAAGGTCATAACATATCGCTGGAGAGGGACGCGTCTAAAGCCGCGCCCCTCAGCTCCGCGTTCGACAGGGTGAAAGTCCGCTTTCAGCGTGTTGACATCGCATAACCTATACAAAGAGGAGTCAGGAATATGCCTCTTGAAGATTACGAAGAGATTGTGACTCATTTCGATGCCCCGACCCTTGTTCTTGCCGGGCCTGGTGCTGGAAAAACCTATTTGTTGGCTGAAAGGATAACACGATTGTTTGACGATAATGTGGATAAAGACAACATCACCGTTCTCACATTTGGCAGAGAGGCAAATCGGCACATGATTGAGGAGCTTATCAATCCGAAAGGCGAATTTCAGGTTCCAGCTGACAAACTGCCCCACATTTCCACGATGCACTCCTTGGGACTCAGCATCGTAAAGGAGAAGCCACGCTCTGTAAAACTCAAAAAAAATAGCCTGAGAGTTCAGAATAAAGAGGAAGTCAAGCGCCTATTGTTCCGTGACGCCGCCCTAATCCTTGGATATGATGAGGAAGACAGCTATGAGGCATCAAAGTGCAAGTCCTGTAGTGACTGCAGTGAATCCCCTGGCGATGAATATTGTGAGATATGCGAAAAATACAGAAAAATAATGTCGAAGTGCAATTACATTGACTTCGATGACCAGATTCATTTCGCCTGCGATATCTTGGAAAAGTATCCCGATATCCTTGAAAAATACCAGTCGAATGCGGAACATCTTCTTGTGGATGAGTATCAGGACATCAACTCTGCTCAGTTTAGACTGATTGAATTATTAAGCAGGGAAAATCCTGAAGGGCTTTTTGTAGTGGGTGATGATGCCCAAAGCATTTACGGTTTCCGAGGCGGTGATCCTAAATTCATCCTTCGGTTCGAGGATGATTTTCCGGAAGCCGAAATCACCACACTGGCGCATAGCCGTAGATGCCCTAAAAGGATAATGAAGGATTCTTTCAAGGTTCTGAAGAAACATTATCCTGACTGGACCGGTGAACCGGAATTAGAGTATCACAAAGGAAAAGGTGACAAGTCAGTTATCTGGCATTTGTCAAGCGAAAGCTTTGAGGCGAAAGTGACTGCCGCAATCTCTCATGATGCCATCCAAGAAAAAAAGACCGTCTTGATTCTTGTTCCCAAAAAAGAATTTTTCCCGTTGTTGTTGAAAGAGCTAACCAGGAAACAAGTTCCGCATAACTGTTCAATAAACTTGTTGCCTGACCGTGTTGATATTGCAAAGCGGTTCATAGACTGGGTTAAGAATCCAAATGACAGTTTCCTAACCCGACTTGTCATTGAAGACCTGATAGATAGTAAGGGAATCGCGGCTGTGCCAGGCGCAAAGAAAGATGGCAGAAGTAAAAAATCAACTATTAAAAAAAGGATTGATGAAGAAACAAATATCGCTGAACTCTGGGAGGACGTTGACAAGGATAATGACCTGTACTCAATCATCCAGGACTATGACAACGGCAACAAGACACTGGAAACTATAAGAGACGTCCTCATTGGCTTTGAGCAGTCCTATAATAATTTCAAGAAGGATAACCGTGGCGAGTTCGCCAAACAACTAGCCTTCATAACAGGGATATGGATTGACCCTTCCAAAATGGCAGAGGATATTGCGGACGTTGTAAAGCTTATCCAGGCTGAACAGCCGTTTGGGTCAGCATCTGCGCAACTAATGACAATGCGGAAAGCTAAAGGGCTTGAAGCACAGGTTGTTATCATAGTGGGTCTTGAAGATGACATAATCCCAAACCCAAGAAGCAAAAATATCGAAGAAGAAGCCCGGTTATTGTATGTTTCAATGACACGGGCAAAAGAAAAATTATACCTGTTTCATTCATTCAAAAGGCCGCGCAACATTTCTCATGGGCCAGAGATAACTAAAAAGGACAAGTCAAGGTTTCTTGATGCTCTTGGCCGGAAAAGCGAATATAAAAGGCCGAGGAAATCTTGACCTAAATGGAAAGCAAATGGCCCTCAGATTTTCAAGGTATATGGTATTTGTCACATATAATTTGAGAAAAGAATCAAAAGCTAACCTATTACCGGGTGCCAATCCAAAAAACCGGGCGGTACAATTCAACCGAGGCATTCATTATAAGAATATGCGATAATCTTAAAATGAAATCTAAACGCTCTTCAATTCCCAAAGTAGCTGAAACAGAAGTGTTAGTTCGGAGTAGGCGTCGTTGTTGCTTATGTTTTTTCATTGATGCCGATATTTCTGTGAAAAAAATACAAATAGCCCATTTAGATAAAAACCCTTATAACAACAAATTACATAATTTAGTCGCACTTTGTCTAGATCATCACGATGAGTTTGACTCAATTAGCAGCCAAAGCAAAGGCATCACAATTAACGAGGTCAAACATTATCGAGATAAACTTTATAAAATAATCGAGGATAGAGACAACCAATCCTTATTAGAGGTTTTTGATGGGCAGAAATACAACTCAGCCAGAAATCAAGCGGAATATCCAGCCAAGTCTGATATCAATTTAAGAGAAAAGGAAAGGATTCAAAGATGGGAAGGTTTTTTGGTCCGTATACGGGAAGCCCCTCTCACTGATCCTTATGCTATTGGTGTCGTGGATATCAAGGGCTTTGTAAATTTACCCAATATCTCAGAACTTTTTGGCATCCCTTATCATGAAGCTATAGATGGTTTAATGATATTTGTACAAAAAGTCTTGGATAGGGTTGTTTCTGTCCATTCTAAAGTTATAAGCTTAGGTTTATGTAATGATAACATAATTTTAGTATCCTCATATGCTGATCATTTACTTCACTGTCTAATCGATTTGATAGACACAGCAAATAAAAAAGTTGAATCAATGGATCGTGGATTATTACGCATCGGTATTCTCCAAGCAGGGATAGCTTGGACCCATAATTCAAAAGGAGAAAGCTATAAAACTATTAGGTCAGGACTGCTTGCATTAAAAATTGCTGATATACCCGGAAGAACGCCTGGAACAATATGTGTTACAGAGACCGTATATGGCTATTTGACAGTTAAATATCAAAACGAATTTTTGCCAACCGACCAAGAAACTGAACAAGGGAAAATATACATCAAGTCTACACAGACGGGAGATCGATAATTTATTTTTATAAACGATACATTTTATTGCCTAACCTGGCGCTCCACCTGACAGCGAGGGCCTGGCGGCTCTCGCTGTCAGGTGAGCTTATCGTTGAACTAAACCGCTTCGCGGTGGTTTTGGTTTTTGTTCTTTGAAAATGGAATAGTGTTTTACCATGTGGTGTTTTTAGAAGCACATCCTTTTTCAATAATTGTGCTACCTTGCTTGTTCTTCTTTCTGTAATATTGAAGGGATATAACCCCTTTAACAGAAAGGAGAGAAGCTATGGGAAAGCTATCGGATCAAATGAAAATGGATATGGAGTTAAAGAACTTATGCACCAGGACCATTGAGTGTTACTTGGCCCGCATGAAAGACTTTACAGTTCATTTTGG
>CAZDAB010000367.1:0-3923 GCA_964502855.1 uncultured Desulfobacteraceae bacterium
TGTCCATTGTGATCGATTCAATCGCCATATGGGCAGCCCTCAACACCGTGCCGCCCGGAGTTTCATAAACACCGCGGGATTTCATTCCGACAAAACGGTTCTCCACAATATCCACCCTGCCGATGCCGTTACGTCCCCCCATCCTGTTGAGCTCTTTGAGAAGTTCGGCCGGGGACATGTTTTTATCGTTTATGGCCACGGGATCACCCTGTTTAAAGGTTATTTCGATAATTTCAGTCTTGTCGGGCGCATCCTGGGGTGAAACCGTCATATTGAACATATCGTCAGGCGGCTCTTTCCAGGGATCCTCAAGCAAGCCCCCTTCAAAGCTTATGTGAAGGAGATTTCCGTCGGTACTGTATGGTTTTGAGGGGGTGGTCGGCACTTCGATACCGTGTTGTTCGGCAAAGGCCATCAAGTCGCTTCGCGAGTTAAGATCCCACTCGCGCCAGGGAGCAATGATTCTTATATTCGGATTTATTGCAAAATAGCTGAGCTCAAACCTCACTTGGTCGTTTCCCTTTCCGGTGGCACCATGGCTCACAGCATCCGCCCCCTCAATCCGGGCAATCTCCATCTGCCGTTTTGCAATCAGAGGTCTGGCAAGAGAGGTGCCCAGAAGATACTGTCCTTCATAAATAGCATTTGCCCGAAACGCAGGGAAAACATAATCTTTTACAAAAGTTTCCTTCAAATCATCTATATAAACCTTTGTTGCCCCTGTTTTTAGGGCGTTTTCCTCTACCCGGCTCAGATCATCCCCCTGGCCCATATCTGCAGAAAATGCAACAACCTCACAACGGTAAGTTTGGATCAGCCACTTTAAAATCACGGATGTATCCAGGCCGCCGGAATATGCCAGAACCACCTTGTTAACGGCATCAGACACGATTTAATCTCCCTTCATTAATACTTCCAGGATTGCTTTATGCATGTGGAGTTTGTTTTCCGCTTGATCCCAGACAACGGATTTCGGACCTTCCAGCACATTTTCGCTGATCTCTTCCCCCCTGTGCGCCGGCAGGCAATGCATTACCACAACATCTTTGGCCGCATGTTTTAGAAGCGCTTGATTTACCTGAAACCCCTCAAACACCTGCTTCCGTTTGCCCTGTTCACTCTCCTGCCCCATACTGGCCCAAACATCGGTATAGATGACATCGGCATTTTTTACCGCTTCAACAGGATTCGAGGTTACACTAATTTTTCCAACCCCTATCTCAAGAGCCTTTTCCATAACCTCCTTGCAAGGGGAATAAATATCCGGGCATGCTAAAACAAGATTCAAATCCAGAACGGCCGCGGCATTTACCCATGAATGGGCCACATTATTCCCGTCCCCGACCCAGGCGATCCTGATATCCTTATAATCCCCCTTGATCTCTATTACCGTCATAATATCACTTAATACCTGGCAGGGATGGAATAGATCGGTCAGGGCATTGATCACCGGGATGTCGGTAAATTCGGCGAACTCGTCTAACAAATCCTGTGAATAGGTCCGAATCGCCAAACCGTCAAGGTATCTTGAAAGGACCCTGGCGGTGTCTCGAACCGGTTCGTTTCGTGCAATTTGGGTGTCCTTGGCGCTTATGAAAATCGGTGTTCCGCCCAACTGAACCATGGCCGATTCAAAGGAAATGCGTGTACGGGTAGACGGCTTGTCGAAAATAAGACCCAGGGTTTTACCGGCAAGGGACTTTTCTGTAATCCCGTTTTTATACCTTTTTTTCAAGTCGGCCGCCCGTTCAAAAAGAATTTCAAAATCCTCCCGGGTAAGATCTATAAGTGTCAAAATGTCTTTTTTCAATTGTACCTCACCATCTGATTGAATATTTTCAATTGAAAATTGACGGCTTCGTAAAAAGTCCAATTTCTGCGTTGCGCTTCATTTCGTGTTCACTGCGGCGTACATCAGTACGCCTCATTCCACGAAATTCGCGACGCCTTGAACTTGAACTTTTTACTTTGCCGTCTCAATTCTGACTTTTTACGAGTTCGTCAAAATTGAATAGTTAAAAGAAAAACTTGATGAAATGTTGATATGGCTTCCCAATTATTCAATCTTCAATTTAGAATCTCATCCAGACATGCCACGAGAGCGTCTATCTCTTGTTTTTCTATGATAAGCGGAGGAATAAACCGTAGAATATTCCCCTGGATGCAGTTTATCAGAAACCCTTTTTCCATGCACGAAGCAACAATCTGATCTCCCTCTATTTTTAGCTTCATACCCAAAAGCAGACCCATACCGCGAACATCCTCAATCACTTCATGTCTGTTTTTTAACCATGCAAGCCTTTTCTTAAAATAAGCGCCTATTTTTTTGCAATGATCGATTATATTTTCTTCCGAAAGCACCCGGACAACTTCAAGTGACGCCGCGGTGACAACCGGGGTGCCGCCAAATGTCGAAGCATGTGACCCCGGCCCGAAGGCATCGGCAACTTCTTCTCTGGCCAGCATGGCCCCTATGGGTAATCCATTGGCCAGGGCTTTGGCCAGGGTCATTATATCCGGCGCTATACCGAAATGCTCGTAGGCAAAAAGTTTGCCGGTACGTCCCATCCCTGTCTGAATTTCATCAAAAATCAAAAGAAGGCCGGTTTCGTCACAAGCCTGCCTTACGGCCTTAAGGTATTCGGGATCAGGGCAGCGAACCCCGCCTTCACCCTGGATCGGTTCTATTAAGACGGCGCAAGTGGATGGGCCGATTGTGCCTCGCAATGCGCTAATATCATTAAAGGGCACATAGTCAAAGCCTTCAAGTACGGGTTCGAATCCTTGTTTTATCTTATCCTGTCCGGTTGCGGAAAGGGTGGCCATGGTCCGTCCATGAAATGAATGCTCCATGGAGATGATTCTGTATCTCCCACTTTCCCCTTTATTCTTGAAATATTTTCTGGCCAGTTTAATGGCAGCCTCATTGGCTTCAGCACCGCTGTTACAGAAAAATACCCGGTCCGCAAAGCTGTTTTCCGTAAGCCAGTATGCCAGGTCTACCTGGGGGATGGTATAATAAAGGTTGGACACATGAAAAAGGATGTTCGCCTGCATGGAAAGCGCCTTTGAAACTCCCGGATGTGCATGGCCGAGATTGCATACGGCAATTCCGGCAACAAAATCGGTATATTTTTTACCATCGGTATCCCAGAGATTACATCCTTTGCCTTTTGCTATGACAATGGGAAATCTTTTATAGGTTTTTGCGATCACCTGATCTGCTTTTTTAATTATCTCTTGAGTCATTGTGAACCCTTTCCGTCAATCATATGGTTACTTCCGTGCCGATCCCTTTATCGGTAAAAAGCTCAAGTAATAAGGCATGGCGCTTGTTGCCGTTTATAATGTGAACCTTTCCAACTCCGTTTTTCAGCGCCTCTACGGCACATTCGATTTTAGGGATCATTCCTCCTGAAATGGTTTTTTCTTCCACCATCTGATGGATGTTCTCCGCGCGAATCGAAGAAATGAGGGATCCTGAAGCATCGAGAACGCCATCTACATCGGTTAGCAAGATCAATCGGCCTGCAGAAAGGGCTATGGCAATACTGCTTGCAACCAGATCCGCATTTATGTTGTATGTTTCACCGGATTCCCCGGCCCCGACCGGCGCGATAATAGGAATAAAACCCTGTTGGGTCAGTGTATTGATGATAGCCGGGTTAATATGGGTAACCGCACCCACCAGGCCCGGATCGATGATCTCCGGCGGCTTATCCTTATCCTCCTGATGAACGATATGAAGTTTTTTGGCACGAATAAGCCCTCCGTCCTTACCGCTCAACCCCACCGCCTTCCCCCCCTGCTGATTGATCTGAGCAACAATCCCCTTGTTGACTTTGCCTCCTAAAACCATTTCCACAACATCCATGGTCGCCTCATCCGTAAGACGCATCCCTTTTACAAATCTGGAATCCATA
>CAZDAB010000368.1:0-3922 GCA_964502855.1 uncultured Desulfobacteraceae bacterium
TGCGCGGTTGCGATCCCCAACCCGGTGCCTTTGCTTTGTTGAACGGTGAAAAGGTCCGTTTTTATGGCGCACAGCTCATGGATGAGATTACCGATAAAGCTCCGGGAACGATTCTTGCCGTTGACGATCAAGGAATTCATGTGGCGGTTTCAGGAGCAAGGCTTGTAGCAGGTAAAGTCAGGCCGGCTAAAGGCAAAAAAGTAGCAGCGGCCGAATTTGCCACCGAACAGGGGCTTAAGGCCGGAGATATGTTCGATAAATAATATCCGTAATGAGAAAAAGGAGTTGGCCTCGGATCGACCCTGTAAAATTAATGGCGCAATTGCTGACTCTGCCCTGCAAATGGCCTCATCGGTTGTTACCAGAATCAAGGAGACTGTTTTCCCATTACTGGGTGCCTGAAGCGGTAATATTTTCAAAAAGCTAAGATGTTACAAAAGATTCGGATTATACGATATCTTGTTTGAGCTTTTTGCTTAACGATTCCTGTTCAGGCGAAATTTTTGGTTTTGTCAGGATAACTATTAAATCAAAGGCCTTTTGCGTATCCTCACCGTTTGCTGAATATTTAAGGATCAAAGGTTCTTTGGTATCACTTTCCTTTTTAACCGATTCCGGTGATCCCTCAATAATCTGAAGCCCCGGGATTTTCTCTGCTTGGGCAAAAAACTTTTCTTGAAAGGATTCACATAAAGGGGAGATCAGAACCATCTCTATATCTTTTGTTTTGTCAAGGGCAATGACGGATTGGTTCACACCCAGTACCAGGCTGGAAAGAAGATGCGCTTCATCATCTCCTGTATCTTCCTGAACAACGGCAATATGGCCGGGGATCTCGCCATCCAGAGGCGAAACCACCATCCCGTTAAAGGGACCGGTCGGTGAGAGCATCCGCTCGAACTGTAAATCGGTGATCACATCCGCGTACTTTCCATAACCCAATTGGGGATTTAACGGATAAAATGCGTTGTCCTGGCCTTTTGTTATAATGACCTCGTCAAATTCCAATTCCAGCTCTTGATCAGGAATATCAAAATCGATGGCTTCAGGCTTACATTCAGCCCAGCAAAGGGCACAGCCCAGACAGCGCCGGCAACTGAGGCATCGCCTGGCCTCTTGAATAGCCATGTCTTCAGGAAAACCGGTCTCTACTTCCGTAAAATTTTCTCTTCTTTCATCCACCGAAATCTCCGGCATTTCTGCCCGTGGAGACGGTACATCACCGAACGGTATAATATAGCGTGTTTCCTTCTCGTATATCATTTACTTGCTCCTCAGGTACTCATGAATGCCTACAGCCGCCCGTTTGCCGGCGGCAATCGCACGAATAGCGATATCCGGGCCGGTCACCACATCACCTCCGGCAAACACCCCCGGAACATTGGTTGCACCGGTTTCCCCATCGATTTCAAAGGTGTTCCAGCGTGAAAGCTCAAAATTATGGCCTTGGGAAAGAAAGCTCAAATCCGTACCCTGGCTGATGGCAGGCACTATGGTTTCAGCGTCAATGATATATTCAGAACCTTCAATGGGAACCGGTCGCCTGCGTCCTGAAGCATCCGGTTCTCCAAGTTCCATTTTGACGCATTTCATGCCGGTAACTTTTCCGTTTGCACCCAGGATCTCCACAGGTGCGGCAAGGTACTGAAGAATGACTCCCTCATGCTCGGCTGCGTCGATTTCCCACGGGTTGGCCGGCATCTCCTTTTTGGTTCTGCGGTAGAGAATATATACTTCATCAAATCCCATACGCCAGCCCACACGAGCCGAGTCTATTGCCGCATTACCCCCTCCGATCACAATAAGTTTTCCTTTTGCTTCCGGGAGACTGCCCAGGGCCTGTTCTCTTAAAAAAGTCACACAGTCTATAATTCCCTCATAATCATCTTCACCGGGAACGCGCAGCTTAAGACCCGTATGGCAACCGGCACCAATAAACAACGCATCATAATCGTTTTTAAGGTCTTCAAAAGCCACATCTTTTCCGATGCGAGTATTGTATTGAATTTCAACTCCCATGTTGCAAATAAGGTCCACTTCTCGCTGAAGCAACTTTTTGGGCAATCGGTATTCCGGAATACCCACCCAGAGATAGCCTCCGGGAACAGGGAGCGCTTCGAAGATCTTTATATGCTCATATCCCATTCTTGCCAGGTCATGGGCACAGGTCAATCCGGCCGGACCGGCGCCGACGATGGCAATTTTTTCCGGATACTTCTGTTCCGGAGTTTCATATACCGGCTCTATTCCCTGGTCCAGCTCCACATCAGCAACAAATCGCTTGAGAAAACAGATGCTGATCGGTTCATCCAGATACTGGCGGTTGCAGGCTGTTTCACACGGATGGGGACAGATTCGGCCGATACTGCCGGGAAGCGGGAGTCTCTCTCTGATTTTAGCCAAAGATTCCAAATGCTTGCCGTCGGCAATTAAACCCACATAGGCTCGGATATCCAAATTAACGGGGCATGTCTCCTGGCAGACAGGCATGTCTTCTTTATAGATATTGTATTCACCCGTTGCAAGATTACAGTAATCAATGGCTGTACGAAAGCCCAAACCCTTGTCAAAATCGTCAAACATGTTAACCGGACAGACCTTTATACAGGCCTTGCAGTCGTTGCACTTACTGTTATCAACCCTGAGGCTGTGCTTCAGGATGTGAGCCCGTATTTTGCCATTATTCCGATTGATCTTCTTGATATCACTGTATGTGAGGATCCGTATATTGTTATGATCGCGAACCTTGTCCAGATCAGGATTCATAAATGCTTGTTCCGGTCTGATGAGTCTGTCCCTGGGGATCCTCTCCGCACCTAATGTGGGAAATTTCTCCACAATAGTAACATGAGCTCCTGCTTCTACTTGTTCAAGAGCGGTACGGACCCCATCGAGCCCTCCTCCAACAATCAATACTGTTTTGTCACTCACTTTATTACACCTCTTGCGGCACGAACTGAAATATCGGCGACCGGCCGGTAACATTGTCCAGTGCAACCATTCCCTTTCTTTTGAGGGCGGTTATATATCGGAAGACCCTTTCCGATGGAATGGCCAGATCCCCGGCAAGGTCCTTGACTGAACGGGCGCCTTCCTTGAGTTTTGCAATGATTTCCTGGACCTCCATTTCTTCCACGATGATCATGTCAATCGCGCGATTAAATTCGTGCTCGGTAAAAATCTCACCATACATGTTGCCGGTTTCAAGAAACGGAGTCCTTTTCCCCATTACCCATCGGATCTTTTCGCCGGCAAGCACGGCCTCTGCGGCTTCAAGCTTCCCAAAGATTTCCGGAGCCTTAACACGATCCCCGTCTCCTCCCAGAGGGCCAAGGTCGCGGATTTTCTCATCGAATTCCGTGACTAATTTAACAAATACAGAGGCTTCACCCGAAGAACATTGCCGGAAGGCCAGACGTTCTTCATTGACACCGATGTGTTTGAAAAGCTTGCGGGTCATATCTATTTTGGCCTTTGCCTGAACGTTTCCGCTAATATAATGGCAGTCTCCGAAATAGCAGCCCACCACCATAAGGCCGTCAAGTCCTTTATGAAAGGCCCTGGCCACCATGGCCGGATCTATCCGGCCGGTGCACATGATTCGAACGGTCTTAATCTCCGGTGTATATTGTAGTCTGGAAACTCCAGCTAAATCAGCAGCGGAGTATCCTCACCATGTACAGCAAAAAGCAAGAATTTTAGGAACGAATCGGGCCAACGTAACCCCCTTTATGATTTTAGAATTCGTGGATTCATATGATTGAATTTTGGTCTTTTCATTTTGCGCCAGTAAATTTTCGATTTACGATTTATGATTGTCGATTGAAAAAAACAAAATATATTTTCGGAATTTAATTCTCACCTATACTTACTCAACAGTCCAAAGTTTTGTGCCGTCATGCGGCTAAGAGCATTGCATCAA
>CAZDAB010000369.1:0-3907 GCA_964502855.1 uncultured Desulfobacteraceae bacterium
AACTTATGTTGATTCCAGGACAAAATTGTAAATGTTTTGTAAAGGATATCGCACTAAAGTCATGAATCATAATGGAAAATCAGGAAACTTCGCCTTCGGGAATTAACGTCTTGATTATCCATAATGAAAAAAAGCTTTTGAAGCAGGTCAAAGACTGTCTGGAACCTATGGGGTATGATGTGGATGTTGCCCACACGGGAATCCCTGCCCGGATTCCTGGGCTGAACTCAAAGGGATATTATTTTTTAAGGCGAGGCTATTTTAAATTATTTTTGGTAGTAATCTTTATATTCATCAACATAAATGACCTTTCGTCCAAGACCTAAAAAACCATTTTGTCTGAATATCCTATATAAATTGGGAATAGGATGTATATGCAGGCCCAAAACAAATTCAATTATCCACTCAATTGGAATCGTTATCTGTAATGACGGATGATACTTTTCGAGAAAAGTTTTTGTATATTCACGAACATCTTCATAGGTTAGATACGGTACGTCAAATGTCATCTAAGTTCCTTTTTCAATGCTTCCAATAGGTTCTGAATCCTTTCTTTTTCAATACCTTCTTTTTTTATAGACCTAAAGAGAATTGGCACCTCGGCCATCAATTCTTTGTCGGAAACAATACTATCAGGAATTTTGCCTGCACTGATGGTGGCTAAATCACAAAACTCCAACCATTCTTCTGATCTTTCCTTTATGCCAAGTGCTGAAGCATATTGCCGTCTTTTTTCTTTACTTTGAGGTGGTGTCTGAAGCCCCCTTTCAAGTCTGCTCATATTACCGGCATCAAAACCATTCTCACGGCAAAATTCTCTAAGAGTCTTGCCAAGACTCTTTCGCTTTGCGGAAAAAAACTCCCCAAAAGATGTGTATATTGCCGCCATTTCTCTTCACTCCTTTATTTTACACCATTAGTTTACGATCCCCCAGTGCGTTGTAACATAATATACAACGTTGTATATAAAACTACAACATGTTTTTGAACTTTTTTAAAATTTTTAAATCGTGGTGGTTGGAAATAGGGGTGGAAAATGATTATTCAGGAATAAAAAATGGGTTACAGATTATCTATAACCCATTGAAATAATTTATGGTGATCCCAGGGGGAATCGAACCCCCGTTACCGGCGTGAGAGGCCGGCGTCCTAACCGCTAGACGATGGGACCCATAAAAAGCAACAGTTGAAACATGAATATAGAAAAGGGCGGTTCTTGTCAAACATTATTTGAGACCGTTAAAAAAACGCTTTTTTTTAACGGCCTTGATCGGTTGACGGATCACCGGCCTCCAGCTTTTTGCCTTTTCTGAATCCAAAAATCAGATAAACAAGCCATCCGATAAACGGAACAACGGCAATCAAACCCCAGAGGGCTTTTTTCCCAATGGTGCCGAAATCCTTTCGAATGATATCGATGATGGCAAGGACCGTGAGTAAATAAAAGAACACACTGATTTTTATCCATACGGTAACGGTTGCTATGTCCAATTTTATCCTTTCAGATTTACAAACGTTTAGCCACAAAGGCACGAAGACACCAAAGATTATAATATAATTCTTTTAATGCCATTTTTAATTATACATACTCCTTCCTTGTGCCTTTGTGTCTTAGTGGCTGAACTATTACTCAGGTTTTAGATTCCAACAGCGCGGCAACATTTAATACCGCATCCACATACTGTGGACTGTGGTTGTAATGATAGATAACGTCGTACGCGCCTTTTTTATTTATTCCGTTATGCCAGCCATAATGTTTCAAGTAGCTTGCAACACTTGTTATGGCATCTGCATGGTTAAACAGATCCACACGCCCGTCATTGTTGCCGTCCTTGGCAAAAGCAAGAATGTTGCTCGGCATGAATTGAGCGATCCCCATGGCTCCAGCATAAGAGCCGTAAATGCGCACGGGATCAATCTTTTCCCTTGCGGTGTATGTTAAAAACGCCTTGAGTTCATTGTAGGCCCATTTGGATTTTCTTTCCGCCCATTTTTGGAATTTTTTCTTTGTAAATTCAGTGGATTTTGAAATCTTGCCCCAAAACATATTCCGGACATCCGGGTCCTTAAGTGACGCCAGGGTCGAGAGCATATTAAAGACCGAAGGTCCTCCCAAGCTTGTCCCAAGCCGGGTTTCAATCAGAATGATGGCCGTAATGATTTCTTGGTTTACTCCGTAGGTTCTTTCCGCTTCTAACAGATGGGGCTTATGTTTGGCCATATATTTACGGGATTGGTGTATGTTTTTGGGTGAAGTAAATTGATCGTAATTTAACACGGCTTCGCGATGGAATAAAAAAAGGGAAGCTTTTTTTGTTTCAAAATAAACTTTCGGATTGCGGTATAGTCTGATTATCGTATTTTTGTCAAAACCATCTTTTATCAGGCTCTCTTGAAGGGTTTCAAAATATCTATCACTGTTTTTTGCATGAACCACGGTTTGGGTAAAAATAATGAATACCATTATCAGCAGAACAAACATAAAAACTGTATTTTTGATTGGGGTCATTCTCTCTCCGTTTATCTGACCATAACCTGAGACTGTGTTATGGGGACCTTTGTGCACCTGCGCTTTGTAAATGTGGTTAAATAGTTGTATCCGGCAGAAAGAATCAGGGGCAATGCACGGTCATAATGTTGTCCGACTTGGGCCGGGGTATGGGCATCTGAACCCAGAGTGATGCGGATACCCAGGTTATGACATGTTGTAATCATATCCGGAGAAGGGTAAAGTTCCCGAACCGGGTGGGTGTATCCACTGGTGTTGATTTCTACGCACAGATTCTTTGTTTTTATTTTTAACAATATTTCGTTAAATTCTTTATCAAAGGACCTTGAAGGCTTTCTGCCGAATTTTTTTATCAGGTCGATATGGCATATCACATCGAAATAATTAAAATCGAGCATCTTTTCAAGATGCTCATAATACAGACCATATACATAATCTGTATTGTTTTCCCCATGTCGCCAGGCGGAACTCCCGCTTACAATATTCAGGCCGCCGGGGAAATGTAATGCAGATGCCACAACATCAAAGGCATATGTGCCGACAATTTCCTGGAAAAGGTCTGTATAGGCCGGATTAAAATCGATTTCTATGCCGGCTTTGACACTTATGGCTTCTTTGTATTGTTGCTTTAGAAGCTGGACGGCCTGAAAATAATAAGGAACCTCTCCCGGAGCCATTGAAAGTCCTTTTTCGGATTCCCGTACGGTCAGATGGTCCAGAAAACATATTTCACTCATGCCCAGATTGATGGCGCTTCGGATATAAGATTCCATGGAACCTTCGGCATGATTGCAAAGCAGCGTATGGATGTGGTAATCGATCATCATTCATATTAGCGTCAATCGTTTAACACACAGGGCAAACGCATTTGAATCCCAATACAGGAAAACGCTCCGCGACGGCGTGCATCTCTTTCCAACCGACTTAAACTTGTGCTTAAGCACTCGTAAGCCCGAGCCGCTCCAAAGTTATTAAGAACAATTCGTCGCTAAATTATCGCGTTGACTTTTTAAGTCATAATTTCATTCGGCTAGGGCTAACGCGTGCTAAAGCCCTTCAAACAGTCAGTCGATTTCCAAGAGAAACACGCCGTCGCTACGCTGCACCGAAATCAAATTCGTTTATCATGGGTTAACACAAGACTCTGGTTGATCAGATATAGATGACATGATATGAATTGAATTGCAAGTTAGTTCGCTTCGCTCACAATTGGAATGTTGTAATATTGGAACACTGGAATATTGGGTTCTGGGCCTCAGGCTCGGAGAGAAAATGGGAAGTTGGGTCATTGTAAAAATAAAGAACTTAGGGCTCTTCGCCCCAATTGGAATAATGGAATGATTGGTTTGAAGGAGTTTTTTTACAATTTAAATGGTTTATTTTCCGCTTTTATCCCCA
>CAZDAB010000370.1:0-3885 GCA_964502855.1 uncultured Desulfobacteraceae bacterium
GACTTTAATTAATAAATCAATGGTTATTTTATACTAAATAACGTTGTAGGGTTAATAAAAAGCAAACTTTGCTAAGTGAGCGGTTTGTTGGTTATGTGTAGGAATTAAAATATCGGATCAAGCTAATGCTGAGTGATGTAGTTGAAGGAATCCTTGAATTCATATTTCATCTTTTCATTGAAGTTGTATGCTTTTACACAGGTGAAATAATTCTATCCCTTTTGAAGATTGGTAAAAAGAAGCCAAGGTGGGATTATTATGTCGAGGCTTCACCAACAAAATTTGTGATAATGACTGAAATTAGTGTTTGGATAGGAATGCCTTTTGGATTATTGGTTGAATAAAAATATCGGGTTTTGGGCCACTTGGTGGAATCCAAAGAACCAATGACGTCCCCAAAAGACAACGGTTGAGGAAAAAAATGAACAAATTCCTGAACAAAAAACTTTTAATCGACACGCATTGCCATTTTTTTAATCTTGACCATACCTGCGACGAGATGATGAAAGGCTTTGTCAGTGCCATGGATATTGGTAACCTGTCATACGCAAATTATGAAACATTTAGGGAAAAATATGACGCCCATCTTCCCAAGCAGGCTGATCTGATTGAAAAATTAACGGAGAAAAATCCCAAGAAATTTCTCTTCGGCCTTGAATGAGTATTTTTTGGCGTTGGAATCGGACATTGAAACAATACCTTAATTTCCATCAAACCAAAGGATTAAATCATGGCAAAAGGCGATACAAAAAACCGCATCAAGCGAATTCAGTCGCACCTTGGTATGCCGGCCGACGGCGTTATCGGTCCGATCACGCTGACTGCTTTGGGGAATGTACTTTTTGACGAGCAGCAACGGGAAGTGGCCACCGAGCACTTTTCTTTAACGGCATCCAAAAAAGGCCTCAAGCAAATCGTTAAACACGAGATTTCTTCGGCAGCCTATTACAAAAAATTTCTCTGGCATCAAATATCAATGTCAAAGCCCGAATTGTGAAATAATTTTTGACAATTAAGCCACTGTCAATTAGTAAAATCAATATGGGAAGAGCATGACGAATTGAATATAACGGTGCATTATATCTGGACTTTCGCTCAAGGCTCAAACAAACATTTATTAGAGGGTAAATAATGAACGACCAGATGGACAAACAGACCAGCATGGTACGCCGCATTATAGATGGTTCGATCACCATCGATTCCGTTGCAGAGCTTGAGAACTTACTCAAGGCCTTTCCAAATAATCCGTGGCTCCATAGGGTTTTTGCCGACCTTTTGAAACGGGACAAATCGTTTTATGCTGCCGCCGATGAATATGGAACTGCCACCGAGCTGTTTATGAAAGAAAATATGACATTGCAGGCTATCGTATCCAAAACTCTTGAATGGCAAATCCTTAAACCGTCCAATCAAGAGGGGAAGGCTTTCTATTTATCTCTTCATCGAGTCAGATCCAAAAACACGGGGGTTCAGAATTTTTTCATCAAGATGAAGTATCCTGAAATAATCGCTTTTATGAGTGAGTTGGCGACCCGGCATTTTCCTGCGGGAAGCATGATGAAAAGGTTTGGCGATGAAGAGAACACCCTTTATTTTGTTGTGTCCGGTTCTTTGGAAGAAACTATTTACCATCGTTTGAAAAAGGGCGGAAGGGTCCAAAAGAAATCAACTAAAAACCTGGGGGAAAACGACTTTTTTGGTGATATTTATCCGTTTGAAGAGGAAAGGGTGTCTCAATCAACTATCGAAACAATCACTCGCGTTGAATCTGCAAAAATTTCTAAATCGAATGTGATAGCGATTTGCAGAAAATATCCTAATGTTAAGCTTCTTGTCAGTGGTCTCTATAAGACCCGATGGAAATCCGCTGAAGAAGAATTTTCATGGACAGTTCGCAGAACCGTTCGGCACAAGCTCCCGACAAAAGTGAATCTTAAAATATTTAAAGACGAATTATGTAAAACCCCTGTAAAATTCGATGGATTTACAGAGAATATTTCCTTAGGTGGGGCCAGAGTCGTTTTGGGTTCAAATTATGAAACCGGTCAATTTGATACCCTGGCTGGAAAAAATGTTAAGCTTCAAATATATTTGCCCATAGAATTTATCAATCTCTCTATTTTAGGTACTACTGTTTGGGGTAAGGAGGTTCCTATCGAAGGAAAAACAACAGCGGTAGTGGGTATCCAATTCAAAGACATGACCGATGCAGACCGCAGGTTGCTGCAGGGCTACAGTTTTGGATCCGAGAGTGAACAAAACCTCATGTGGAGCCTGTGGGACTCGCTCATGCAAAAGCAGAGTCTAATTTTAGATGATAAGGGATCAAATAAGAAAATAGTGTGATATGCGGTGAGTTGAGGTCGCGCTAAGTGTATGAAAATTTAGGTCAAAGACAAAAGGAGACAAGAAATGGTTCGTAACATGGTAAGTATCGTCGGCCTGTTCCTGTTGCTATTCGTCGGCCTTGTTGCCGCAGGGGACTCCGACAAGGAAAAAGCGGCCGTTGCCGCAGCGGAAGAATGGCTTACAATGGTTGACGACGGAAAATATGTGGAGAGCTGGAAGGAAGCGGCTCAATACTTCAAAAACACCGTCAAACAACAACAATGGGAGCAATCTTTGCAAGCGGTAAGGAAGCCCTTGGGAAAACGGATTTTCAGAAAGGTCAAGAGCAAGACTTACAAGACCTCGCTGCCCGGTGCTCCAGACGGTGAGTACGTGGTCATTCAGTTTGAAACCTCGTTTGAGAACAAGGAATCCGCGATCGAGACCGTTACTCCGATGATGGATAAGGACGAAAAGTGGAGAGTGTCCGGGTACTATATGAGATAAATGACTCAACAAGAGCATGCACACACCGACGGGGTATTCCGCCGCGCTCTACACCGCGAGGGTGATGGGCAGCGTTGTGCGCAATATAATTTGGTATCGGGGTGTCTTTTTTGCATAATCGCACAACGTCTTAAAAAAGACTCAGGAGATAAAAAAATGACAGACATTTCAAAAATCACGCTGTACAGCGGCGGCCACAAGGGGGCTGAGGCGGAATTCGGCAAACTTGCCGAGGCCTGGCACATGAAAGAGGTGAATATATCATTTGAAGGGCACAATGCCGAGCGCACCCGGGGCGTCCGGGTACTGAACCGGGAAGAGCTGCAAAAGGGCGATGTCAGCATGGAAATTGTGTCCAAGCTGATGAAACGCACTTACTCCCGGACGGATAAGATCCGAAAGGTCATCCAGTCCATTTTTCACATGGTCAATAACGGCCACCATGTTATTGCGGTTGGCTGGATACAGGCGGACGACACCGTCAAGGGGGGAACCGGCTGGGGGGTCGAGTTGGCAAAACTATTTAACCGGCCGCTGAGCGTCTATGATCAGGAACGAAAGGGGTGGTTTTCCTGGGAGGACAGGCAATGGGTTGAGAACACACCGGTGATTACCTCGGATACGTTTGCCGGCACCGGAACCCGTTACCTCTCCGATGACGGCCGGCAGGCCCTCCGCGATCTTTTCATCCGATCCTTCGGTCCTGTGGAGCAAAAATAGTGAATGAATAGTGAATGGGGTTGCACCAAGATAACATAATAAAAAAATCGGAATCGTTTTCAGCTGTAGAGACCTATCTATCTGATTAATGGCACCCAACGCGGTTGCACCGGATCGCATGGGGATTTGCGACGTTAAACCGAATCTATACCGAACGACCGGAGGGTACCCACATGTCATCGAAGAAGACGCGCACCGAGGCCGACAGACGGGATCGTATCATAGCCGAGGTTCGACATGACCGAGAGCGTCAGGAGAAGACCTATCGGGGGCGGGCGCTCAAGATGTTTCCGTGGATCTGTGCGCGGTGCGGGCGCGAATTTTCAGGCA
>CAZDAB010000371.1:0-3864 GCA_964502855.1 uncultured Desulfobacteraceae bacterium
TATGACAGGCTCAAAAAAATAAACCCTGAAATTAAGGTTCTTCTTTCCAGTGGATACAGCATAAATGGACAGGCTTCTGAAATAATGAATCGTGGGTGCAACGGCTTTATTCAGAAACCATTTAACGTGGAACAACTGTCTATGAAAATCAGGGACATCGTGAGCAATGAATAACTGTTATTTGACCAAAGAGAAGAGTGTTTTTGTATTGTTGACAAGAACCGGAGACAAAAGTATTTTGCAATAGGCTTTGATACGTAACAGAAAAAAATTCCACGGAGCAACATATGGAGAATAATTCTTCGGTTTCTTTTAAAGGACAGTTTTTAATGGCGATGCCTTTATTAGTTGATCATAATTTTTATCAAACAGTTACCTGTATTTGCGAATATACCCCGGCAGGGGCTGTGGGAATTGTTATAAATAGGGTTCATCCTTCACTGTCCGGGAAGGATATTTTTAGTGAACTTAATATAGAGTATAATTCTGACGCAGAATCGATCCCAATCCATATTGGCGGACCGGTTCATATGGGTGAAATTTTTGTTCTCCATCGTGCTCCATTTGGCTGGGAAGGTTGTTTTATGATCACTTCCACTTTGGCAATGAGCAACACCAGAGATATCTTAGAAGCGGTTGCAATGGGTAGGGGGCCGGAATCTTTTATTATCGCTTTAGGATGTGCAGGCTGGGGCCCGGGACAGTTGGAATCAGAAATAAAGCAAAATGCCTGGCTGACCTCTCCCATTTTTGAAGAGATTATATTTAATATGCCGATTGAGACAAGATGGGAGGAGACTATGAGAAAGGTTGGAGTAGATCCGGCTATGCTTTTAGCTACATCAGGTAATGCATGAAGGATTTACTGTCGCTTAATTACTTAAAACCTAAAACATGGGCTGTTAAGACACATAATTCCTTTCAGTCTTCTATCTATTGTAACAACCTTATTTCTTACCTCATATATTTCGCAAGTCTGATTTACCGCAATTTTTAATTTGTTTAATATTTTTTTGGAAATATTCGGACTGATGGCGGCATGGCGGCGTTACTTTATATAGCGGAAACCATCTATTTCTGTTTTGTTTTTTGTTTTACTTTGTTTTTTGTTTTCTTTTTTTTAAGACAGATTTTATCCTTCTTTACGAATGCACAGAGTTTAGGATTATAATATTCTTTGCAATTTAAGGGATTATATAGCGGACATTCAGGGTGTTTTTCTGACATAGACTAATATTTTTCCTTCATTATTTATTATCCGAAAAAACGCATTTTTCCTTATGCGTGACAATAATAAATCTATAGCATGAAATCTTAAATTTTACAAGGTATTATTTTCACACAACAAATTTTATCCGCTTTGGGTCTGATTTTTCAGTAAAGATTTATTTGTCCCTGAAGCGATAAAATTTTCAAAAATCTAACATGTTACAAAAAAGTTCAAAATAAATCGCTTTGACAATTAATTTGATACATTGTAATAAACAGCGCCAACGTCAGGGCCGTTTTCTATAAAATTCCAGATGGGTTATTAAAACAAAAAATTTCAATAGAAATGGATACATTTAACTCACTTAAAAAAGAACTTTTACAGATAAATCAGGACATCTCGGCCCTTTTTTCTGATGCCGGATCCATAACCGGGATGCCGGATCATTCATTTGCAGATTGGCAAAAGACATGCAGCAATATTTATAAACAAATGTCGGAACAAATTATTCGTGTTGCTGTTGTGGGAACCATTAAATCCGGTAAGAGCACATTTATCAATTCACTATTCAAGGGGGATTATTTAAAACGGGGAGCAGGGGTTGTTACATCGATTATTACACGAGTACGCAGCGGAGAACAGCTTAAAGCCAAACTTTTGTTTAAATCCTGGGATGAGGTTAATTCCGAGATAGATCAGGCCATAGTTCTATTTCCATCTGCAGAATGGCGTACAGAAAAGAACAGATTCGACATCAGGCGAAAAGGCGAGCGAATTGATCTTCAAAAGGCATTATCCTCTCTGGCCACAGAACATCTAATTGCCAATTATTCCCGGAATCTTAACAGTGTTCTTCTAACTTCATACATTAAAGGATATGAAAAGGTTAAAGACATGATTTCCTCGGATAGTATAACGAGTCATTATGAGGACAACAAGTTTGCAGAACACTGGGATTTTGTGGGTGACGGATCTATGGCGATCTATCTTAGAGATATTGAACTTGAAATAAATTCAGAAGATATTGATTCCAATATAGAAATTGCCGACTGCCAGGGAAGCGATTCTCCCAATCCCCTTCATCTTGCCATGATCCAGGATTATCTGCTTTTAACCCATCTTATTATCTATGTGGTTAGCAGCAGAACCGGACTTCGGGAGGCTGACATCAAATTTTTATCCATAATAAAAAAAATGGGGATTATGGATAACATGTTGTTCATTATCAATTGTGATTTTAGCGAGCATGAATCGATCAACGACCTTCATTCTCTGGTTGAAAAGGTAAAAGAAGAGCTTTCAATGATAAAACCGGATCCCGAGATTTATTCAATATCAGCGCTTTTTAACCTTTTCAAAGTGAAAAATGAAAACCTGTCGCAAAAAGATAGCCTGAGACTTGCGCAATGGAAAAAAGAAAAGGAACTTACCGCCTTTTCAGACCATGAAACGGAGCGTTTTGAATCACTATTTTATAATAAACTGACCCGGGGCAGCAATTTTTTGCTTTTGAAAAACCATCTCGAACGTATGAGTGTGATTTTATCGGGGATGACACATTGGATTTTAGTCAATCAGAATATTTTTGCCAGGGATGCCGACAGTGCAAATGAAGTCATTGAAACGATAAAACACAATCAGATACGGATGAATAAAATAACGTCGATGATGAAAAATACGCTTGATGGCTCCATACAAAAAATAAAGCGTGAGTTAAAAGCAGACATTGATTGTTATTTTGACCTGCGCTCCGGAGACCTATTAGGCGATCTCATTGAATTTATAAGAAGTTATACCGTTCCATATCAAAACTATGAAGAAAACCTTAAAGCCTCAGGTTTTTCAAACACGCTATATCTGATTTTTCAGGAATTCAAGCAGGCGCTTGACACTTACATGGCCGAAACAATAAATCCTGAAGTGATCCGTTTTGTCAGGGAAAAGGAGACACGGATAAAGGAATATCTTGATTCCGTTAGCAGTTCATTCGATATCATGGTACACGATGCTATTGTTGAATATAATGAGATGATGGGAAATTTTGGAATCAACAAGTCTCGAAAGAACCAGGAAAGGATCGGGTTCCATGACATCGACTCGATAAAGGGTATAGCAGGATTAGCGCTTCCTCCTGCAGTTGCGTCCATGAATTATACGGCAAGAGTGAAAACCGAAGCAGTAATACGTCTCGGATTTTACACTGTGCTTAAGTTTTTTAAAAAATTTTTAAGAAAACCCATTCAAAGCAAAAACGAACAGGAAGTACTGGCATTGAAGGATGGTGTATTGCGTGTGAAGCGTGAAACAGAGAAATCGGTGGTTTTTCATTTCAAGGACTATCAGGAGAACATAAAATTTCAATATATATATAAACTTATTGAAGCGGCATCAAATAGCCTTTACGAAGCATTAATCGATCGCTTTCGGGTTTATGTTGCAGATCTTTCTGATGTCGTCGAACTGATAAACAACAAGCTGGTTGACAAAAAACAGGCAACTGAAATCCTGGAAGAGATGGAGCAGACTTCTACGAGAATCGATGGAAGGATAAATATAATAAGAGAAAAGTTAGAACCGATCGGACTGACTGATGATTAAACAGTGTCCATCCAGAAATGGTAGATTTTGGTTTCCGGCAAGGCCCGAGCGAGTTT
>CAZDAB010000372.1:0-3832 GCA_964502855.1 uncultured Desulfobacteraceae bacterium
GGGCCGCCTGAAACCGGAACTGGCCGAACTTGCGCCAAAGGGCGAACGACGCATGGGCGCGAATCCCCATGCCAACGGCGGCATGCTGCTCCGAGACCTGCGAATGCCGGATTTCCGCGACTACGCCGAAGCCGTACCTACGCCGGGCATTCGCGGCATCGGCGACACGCATGTGCTCGGGCCTTTTCTGCGCGATGTGGCGAAGCTAAACAGTGAGCAGCGCAATTTCCGTGTCTTTGGCCCGGACGAGACGCTATCCAACGGCCTGGAGGCCCTCTTTGAAGTGACCCAACGCCAATGGGAAGGCGCGACCGTGCCGAACGACGAATTTCTCGCGCCTACCGGGCGCGTTATGGAAATGCTCAGCGAGCACCAATGCGAGGGATGGCTCGAGGGCTACCTGCTCACGGGGCGGCACGGGCTGTTCAACTGCTACGAGGCGTTTATCCACATCGTGGATTCGATGTTCAACCAGCACGCCAAGTGGCTGAAGGTGACGGCACACCTGCCGTGGCGGCGGAAGATCGCCTCGTTGAACTACCTGCTGGCCTCGCATGTCTGGCGCCAGGATCACAACGGCTTCACGCACCAGGACCCCGGCTTCATCGACCACGTGGTGAACAAAAAGGCCGAGGTCGTGCGGGTTTACCTTCCGCCGGATGCCAACTGCCTGCTGTCGGTGATGGACCACTGCCTGCGCAGCCGCCATTACGTCAATGTTGTGATCGCGGGCAAACACCCGGCGCCGCAATGGCTGTCGATGGACGGCGCCGTCAAGCACTGCACCGAGGGCATCGGCATCTGGCAGTGGGCCGGCAACGATCAAAGCGCTGCGCCCGACGTGGTCATGGCCTGCTGTGGTGATGTGCCTACGCTGGAGACGCTCGCTGCCGTCTCCATAATGCGCGATCATCTGCCCGAGCTGAAAATTCGAGTGGTCAACGTCGTTGACCTTATGAAGCTGCAGCCGCAAACCGAGCACCCGCATGGGCTCTCCGACATGGATTTCGACGAACTTTTCACCAAGGACAAGCCGGTCATCTTCGCCTTCCATGCCTACCCTTGGTTGATCCACCGGCTGACCTACCGCCGCACCAACCACGACCATATCCACGTCCGCGGCTACAAGGAAGAGGGCACCATCACTACGCCCTTCGACATGACGGTGCTGAACGATCTGGACCGCTTCCACCTTGTGATGGACACCATCGACCGCCTGCCGCAGACCGGCGACAAAGGCATCTACCTGAAGCAGCAGCTCAAGGACAAGCTTGTCGAGCACAAGCAGTATATCACCCGGCACGGTCAGGACCTGCCGGAAATTCGAAACTGGAAGTGGAGCAACCCCAAATGAATACGCGAGAGCTTATAGACACGGCAAGGACGCTGGTCGCCGCCGAAAAGGGACTGCTGGCGATGGATGAAAGCAATTCAACTTGCAATAAACGATTTGCCAGGTTGGGAATTCCCCAGACCGAGGAAGCCCGGCGCGCCTATCGGGAGTTGATTGTGACCACGCCAGGTCTCGATGAGTGCATCAGCGGCGCGATCCTCTTCGACGAGACGATCCGCCAGCAGAAGAAAGACGGCACTCCCTTTGTTCAGGTCCTCACCGATGCGGGAATCATTCCGGGCATCAAGGTTGACACCGGCGCCAAGGACATGGCAGGTCATCCCGGAGAGAAAATAACCGAAGGTCTGGACGAATTGCGCGACCGCCTGGCCGAATACTTTCAAATGGGCGCCCGTTTTGCCAAGTGGCGAGCGGTGATTGCCGTGGGCGACGGTATTCCCAGCGAAGGGTGCATCGAGGTCAATGCGCAGGCGCTGGCTCGATATGCCGCGTTGTGCCAGGAAGCCGGACTGGTCCCGGTGGTCGAGCCGGAAGTACTTATGGACGGCGCGCATACCCTGGAGCGGTGCAGCGAAGTGACGGAGAAAGTCCTGCGAACGGTTTTCAATCAGCTTTGCTTGCAACGAGTGACGCTGGAGGGTATGCTCCTGAAGCCCAATATGGTGCTTTCGGGATTGACCTGCCCCAGGCAAGAACCGGTGGACGAGGTGGCCGACGCCACGGTGAGGTGTCTCTTGCGAGCCGTTCCCGCTGCCGTTCCGGGAATTGCGTTTTTGTCGGGCGGCCAATCCGGTGAACTGGCCTCGGCCCGTTTGAATGCCATGAATGTTAGATTCAAGTCGCGACTGCCTTGGGCATTGGCATTTTCGTTTGCCCGCGCCATCCAGCAACCGGCTTTGGAGATTTGGCAAGGCGAGGACGCCCACGTGTCGGCCGCACAGCAAGCTCTGATTCATCGAGCCAGGTGCAACAGTGCTGCGCGCCGTGGCGAATACAATGCAGCAATGGAAAGGACGTGAGCATGACAACACGTATCCCGCAATTCACCAAAATAGCGTCCTGGCAGGCCCTTGAAGCCCATTACCCGAAAGTCCGGGACTTGCATCTTCGAAAACTCTTCTCAGACGATCCAAAGCGCGGTGAGCGCATGGCAGCTGAGGCTGTCGGCATCTACTTCGACTATTCGAAGCACCGCATCACCGATGAGACACTCAGGCTCCTTTTGCAATTGGCGGAGGAATCCGGCCTTCGGTCTCGAATCGATGCCATGTTCCGGGGCGAAAAGATCAACGTCACGGAGAATCGGGCCGTCCTGCACGTGGCCCTGCGCGCCCCCAAAGGGGTATCCATCGTCGTAGACGACAAAGACGTCGTGCCTCAGGTCCACGCAGTGCTCGACAAGATGACCGATTTCTCAACCCGGGTGCGCAGCGGGGAGTGGAAGGGCCACACCGGCAAACCGATCCGCAACATTATCAATATCGGCATCGGCGGGTCCGACCTGGGCCCGGTGATGGCATATGAGGCATTGCGCCATTACAGCCGGCACGACCTGACATTCTGTTTCGTCTCAAATATCGACGGCACCGATTTCGCCGAGGCCACCCGCGACTTAGACGCCGAGGAGACACTGTTCATCATCTCGTCGAAGACCTTTACGACCCTGGAAACCATGACCAACGCGCACACGGCCCGGGACTGGGCCCTCAAAACTTTGAAACATCCCGCTGCTGTTGCCAGGCATTTCGTCGCGGTTTCGACCAACAGCAAAGAAGTGGCCAAGTTCGGCATCGACACCGTAAATATGTTCGAGTTTTGGGATTGGGTCGGCGGACGGTACTCCATGGACTCGGTGATCGGCCTCTCAACAATGATCGCCATTGGCCCCGCAAATTTCCGCGCCATGCTCGACGGTTTCCACCAGATGGACGAGCATTTCCGCACCGCCTCTTTCGAGCGCAACTTGCCGGTGATCATGCGGCTTTTGGGCATCTGGTACAATAACTTCTTCGGTGTGCAGACGATAGCGGTTCTTCCGTATGAGCAGTACTTGAAGCGCTTCCCGGCTTATCTCCAGCAGTTGACGATGGAGAGCAATGGCAAGAGCGTCACTCTTGATGGGACTGAGGTCGTATGCCAAACCGGGCCAATCTACTGGGGGGAACCGGGTACCAATGGCCAGCATTCCTTCTACCAACTGATTCATCAGGGGACCAAGCTCATCCCCTGCGACTTCATCGGATTTCTTCAGCCGCTTAACCCTCTGGGTCGCCACCATGACTTGCTCTTGGCCAACGTGTTTGCCCAAGCAGAAGCGCTGGCCTTTGGCAAAACGCCGCAGGAGGTCGAGGCCGAGGGCATCCCCGCGTGGCTGGTCCCACACCGAACCTTTGAGGGCAACCGTCCATCCAGCACGATTCTTATGGAACGGCTGACTCCGGAGGCGCTGGGGAAGCTCGTCGCACTTTACGAACACAG
>CAZDAB010000373.1:0-3827 GCA_964502855.1 uncultured Desulfobacteraceae bacterium
GCGCTTTTGTGCCTCGATTTACCCGCAAAATCATGACTTTTCGTTCAGACACTAACTAAAACAGAAACCAGTCAGATCGCCCTCTCTGTTATATCAAATAATAGACCGTCTATAGTCATTTCCGGAATTCAATTACAAGATGTGGATGGTATAGATTTCCTGGGTAAAGTAAAAGATAATTTTCCCGAAATACAAGTCATAATGATCATTGATGAAGGAGACATGGATGCAGGTATTAACTGTCTCCGCTCCGGCGCTTCTGATTATATCAGCAAACCGATAAATAGCGAAGCCCTGGAGGTTGCTTTACAAAGGGCATATGAACGGAGAAAAATTTGGTTTAAATTTAAAAACTATGAAAGTTCGCTTGAACGGGCCAACAAGAACAAAGCGTTATTTCAGCAGTTATTTGATGAGGTGCCGTGCTATATCTCCATTCAGGATAAAAATTTCAGGCTTACCGGTGCAAACAAGCAGTTTAAGAAAGATTTTGGTGATCATATCGGATCATACTGTTACGAAATTTACAAACACAGGACTGAACCCTGCCGTGGTTGTCCTGTCCAAGCCACATTCGAAGATGAAAATCCGCATCAAACCGAGGAGGTCGTTACGTCACAATATGGAGAACAGTACAATGTTCTGACCTGGACGGCACCTTTACGAGATGACACGGGTCAAATCACCCAGGTCATGGAGATGTCGACCAACATAACTCAAATACGGAATCTTCAGAGCCGCCTGACCACTTTAGGCCTCTTGCTCGGCTCAATGTCCCATGGGATAAGGGGGATGTTGACCGCCCTTGATGGTGGTATTTACCGTCTTGAAAGAGGCCTCAAAAAAGAGGATCAAAAACAGACCCATGATGCTCTGGAAGTTGTTAAAAATATGATCCACCGCATTAGCAGTATGGTCATTGATATACTTTATTATACAAAAGAAAGGGGCTTGAATTGGACACAGGTTAATGTTATGGATTTTTCGAACCAAGTGGCTGCACTTATAAAACCCAAAGCCGACAAGCACAACATAGAGTTCGTTTATGAATTTGATCATTCTAGGTCGCTTTTTGAAATAGATCCGGGAACCGTCAGTTCAGCACTGGTGAGTATTCTTGAAAATTCAATAGATGCATGCCTGGATGATAAATCCAAAGATAAATCACATAAAATTATTTTTCGTGTCTATGAGAATGAAGATCATACGATCTTCGAAGCACATGATAACGGTGTCGGTATGGATAGGGAAACGCGAGAAAATCTGTTCACCCTTTTCTTCTCATCAAAAGGCAACAGGGGAACCGGACTGGGTCTTTTTGTGGCCAATCAAATAGTGGAACAACATGGCGGATCAATAGAAATTGATTCAAAACCGAAACACGGATCTTGTTTTACAATAAAACTTTTCAAAGTACTACCGGAAGAGCTAAAGAACGGTATAAGCAAACAAGAAAATCCCGGGATTGAATTAAAAAAGTGTTAATTGAATATGTATGGTCCGGTTGGAGTTACTATCCGGTCTAACCCGGATATTTCACGAGTGCGAAGGATGAAAATTTTCATGAAATATTCGTAACATCTCAATAAATTACGGCGCCGGCTCAATATCACCATTTAATACACCAGAACTTATTGAGGAGTTACAAATATTCGTAACATCTCAATAAATTATGGAGCCGGGTCAATATGATCATTTAATACACCAGAACTTATTGAGAAGTTACAAATATTCGGGCTAACGGAGTGTTTTGAAAACTGAAACAAAAGGTTAATAGATGAGAATAACAACCAAGAGTCGTTACGGAACAAGGCTGATTCTTGATCTGGCCCTTAATGCGCAAAATCAACCCGTGCGCCTGAGTGAGATTTCCAAAAGACAAAGAATCTCATTAAAATATCTTGAAAAACTCATTAGGAAACTTAAGAAGGCCGGATTTGTCAAAAGCATGCGTGGCCCCTATGGCGGGTATATGTTGGCCAAACCCATGGAAGACATTTCTGTTGGAGGTATTGTACGAGTATTGGAAGGTTCGGATGCTATCACCGACTGTACTGAGAGGGACAACGTTTGCGGTACGTGTACACGGGCCGGTGAATGCCTGACTCAATATATCTGGTCTGAAACAGGAAAGGCCATGTTTGAAAAGCTCGATTCATTCAAAATCGACAAACTGATTCAAAAGTCTAATGGAATCATCAAGAAGAAAGTAAGCCTTTAGCGACCCTATTCGATTCAGAACCCCGGTGGCCTCTCCATCCACTTGGATCTCTTTGATCTTCCTGGGAATATTTTTTGTTGGTAGATCCCCGGCAGCCTAACTTATCCTGTCGGTTATTTGCAGGATGGTTCTTGAGAATTCTTTTTTAAACCGTTCGTTTTCAGTGTTTGAAAACTCGTCAAATTTTACAATTTCCAATTCTTTCATCAAATTCAGAAGTTCAAGTATTCCTCTTTCGGCAAGTTCATTTGATTGAGTAACCCTAACATCCTTGTCTTTGATATTTTGGATCGATGAAATAGTATCTTTAAATTGACCATCAGGATCGCTGAAGCGTTTAAGCAAAATTTCAGAAATAAGAGTAAAAAGAGCATCGATTCTGTTACTTTTTATCAGTGTCGGGCTGTGGAAAAAAGAGAAGTCTTCCGCCACGCGAACGGTGCCCTTGCCGAGATCCAGTATTTTTTCAAACCAGTTAATCGTGTATCTCTTATATTCGTCCTGGCTCCATTTACCCCTTTCCCAAATATGTGCCCTTATGGCTTGCGTTAGATATGTAAGACAGTCCTGATGGGTATCATAATTATAGGTTCCCAATAACGCTCCCGACTGGAAAATATCTATTCCGGGGGTTTTCGCATGCTCTGATATTTCAGAGCATAAAATTCTTGGATCTTTGCCGGGTCTGGCTACCAGAATTTTATAAGAGGGTTTTCCCTTGTCAATTCGCTGAAGTTCGACTGCGGATTCAGGGGGGGTAATGGGTCCGGCAATAGATGGCGGTAAAAAAGCAGCCGTAAGGTTGGGACTTAGGTCAACGACCTCCAGAGCGGCCTTGAAAACGGGAAGCTCATCTTTTTCCAGATGCTGAACAGGAATCAGTTTGCCGGGTTCCATATACGGTGAAAAAACATTCAGTATTGCCTCAAGCCCTCCTTGCCAGTGGGCGCTTCTGGGATCTTTTTTTTCGTCAATCCATTGTTTAACTTTTTGGGATATCTGGTCCATCATGTTCCTCTTTTATAATATGCAGTCTGCCGTGTTATTAAGGGCCCGCAATAGCAGTTTATGACTTTGCCCTTAAGTGCACTCGCAAATTGGATTTTATTTTACACATTTTTCATATGAGAGCCTCCGACTCATACAAAATTCGGGTGTAAAATTTAAAAATGACATCAAATCAGGGATACAGAATAGACTTTTTATTATATTAGTTACTTGTTTTGCAATAATTTTAATTTATTTTTCTTTGCAATTTTTTCACCGCGGTTTTGGGATTGGATTGCACCGGGCTGAGATATTTTTAAGCGCTTTAACTGCTCTTCACCTTTGATGAACTCGTAAAAAGTCCGATTTAGACGGTCTCGTAAAAAGTTCAAATTCAAGGCGTGCAAATTTTGTAATCATGAGGCGTACTTATCGTACGTTGAATGATTGCGAAATGCAGCACAACGCAGAAGTTGGACTTTTTACGAGACCGTCACCTTTGACAATGTTTCATTACCGTATTATATATTTTCAATTTTTTAACATAGCCAAAGGGTGAACTATATTTCTGATTACAGAAAACAGTTACGGGAAAAACTGGAGGGACTGTCAAGAAAAT
>CAZDAB010000374.1:0-3826 GCA_964502855.1 uncultured Desulfobacteraceae bacterium
TAATCTTATCATTATCAAACATTTTCTAAACAAAAAAATACCCTTATAAAAAAGGATTGGAAAGATCTCGTAAAAAGGCAGAAATCATTTACGGAAGAAATAAAAAAGATGAACTCGTAAAAAGTCCGATTTAGACGGTTTTGTAAAAAGTTCAAATTCAAGGCGTGCAAATTTTGTAATCATGAGGCGTACTTATCGTACGTTGAATGATTGCGAAATGCAGCACAACGCAGAAGTTGGACTTTTTACGAGACCGTCAAAAAAGACGGGTTTACATTTCAGATTTAAGACATATTTTTTGGTTTAATATTTGCAGAGCAAATGTATTGAAATCGGTTATAATGGAAATTACAGGCTATTCAACCAGATAAATGGTTTGATCACTATAACACAGTAGATAAAGATGATGGCCGGAAAGCTATTGAACGGGTGGAGGCATTTCTTGTAACTGCTTAAAAATGTTGACCAGATCAAAAAAACAGGCTCTTTAGAAAAAGAGCCTATTAATATAGCCACTTAAAATATTGTGGTGCCGAAGGGGAGACTCGAACTCCCACGGAGAAACCCCCACTAGACCCTGAACCTAGCGCGTCTACCAATTCCGCCACTTCGGCATCTAAAACCTGTAATTTAAAAAAGATTGATTAAAAATGTAAGTTGTCTTATATTAATCTTTTTTTAATTTTGTCAAGACCATTAAATTGTTGAATTCATAAAAAATCGAATTCAACCATCATCATTGGCCGGGAAAGGTTAGAATGGAGATAGTTGAACATATTGATAATATTAAAAAACCGTATGATAACGCCGTGATTACCATTGGCAATTTCGACGGTGTTCACATTGGACATCAAGCTCTTTTCCATGAGGTGATCGAAAAAGCCGACGCGATTGACGGTACATCAATCGTCATGACCTTTGAACCCCACCCTGTACGGGTATTAAAGCAAAACGGCCATCCGCCATTGATCACTCTATATGAGCAGAAACTTGAACTTATTGAATGCTCAGGAATAGATGTTCTTATTTGTATTCCCTTTACCATGGAATTTGCGGCCATATCGGCCAAAGAGTTTGTGGAGGATATACTGTTAACACGTATCGGTATGAAAGCCATTGTTGTAGGACAAGATTATACTTTTGGTAAAAATCGTAAAGGGAATCTCAAGCTTTTACAAACCTATGCTAAAACTCTTGGATTTGAAGTAATCGTGGCCGATTGGATACTGACGTTAAGTAAAAGCCCTGATAGAATTAGCAGTACCCGGACGCGTGAACTTGTAATGGCGGGCAAGGTGGCTGAAGCCCAAAAACTGTTGGGGCGTCACTACCAGATCAGAGGTGTTGTCACAACCGGACGCAACAGGGGGGGAAGGCTTTTAGGGTTCCCAACCGCAAATATTATCCTTCATGATGAACTGTGCCCAAAAACCGGGGTCTATGCCGTCACCGTGGAATTAGGAAATAATAGACACAAAGGAGTCGCCAATATCGGCTATAGCCCCACTTTCGGCGATCAGATATTTTCCGTGGAAGTTCATATACTCGACTTTAATGAAAATTTATACGACCGGAAAATTCGTGTTAACTTCATAAAACGCATCAGAGATGAAAAAAAATTTTCAAATATTTCCGAACTGTCTGATCAGATAAAAAAAGATATCGTAAAGACGCGCAAAATCCTGTCTTGATAATCCTCAAGCTTTCTTATTTTGACCAGGTCTTTAATATCTCTTATGAAAAAGAACATAACCATTTATCTGATTACAGGGATAACAATATCCGCACTGGCACTTTATCTGGCATTCAGAAACGTGCCGGTTTCCGATCTTTTAAGTTATCTTATTTCAATCAATTACGTTTGGATATTTCCGGCTGTTTTGGTTCTGTTAACAAGTTTTGTTTTAAGAGTATTTCGATGGCAGATCATACTGGAATCGGCAGGCAAAGTCAGTTTCTGGCAGGCATTTCATCCGTTGATGATCGGTTTTATGATAAACTGTATCCTTCCGGGCAGGGTCGGAGAAATTGCAAGACCGGCGGTTCTCCAGAAAAAGGAAAATATACCCTTTTCAACAGGGCTTGCAACGGTTGCCGCCGAACGGGTATTTGATGTCGGCATCCTGCTGATACTTTTTTCCATACTGCTTGCAACGGTACCTATAGATCCAAACCTTGATATTGTTTTTGGCAAGTATCATCTCAACAGAGAAACTCTTGTTACAGTAGGTGGGGGGACCTTCAAGCTGCTTATACTTCTCATGGTTGGGATTGTCATGGTTAGTTTCGGCAGAACAAGAACGGTAATAAACCGCTCAATCATGTTGATTCCGTATCTGTTTTTCTTTTCCGGGCCCGAATTTAAAAATAAAATACAGAAAAAAATTTGCGAGCCTATTGTGAATGTTGTCGAAAATTTTACCTCCGGTTTTGCCCTGGTTAAGTATCCGTCTAAGATGTTTATTTGTTTTGGGCTGTCTGTCTTTATTTGGGTGCTTGCCGCTTTTTCATATTATATAACGGCTCAAGGGTGTCCGGGCATAGACCTGTCCTTTACTGAAATCTTCGCGCACATGATCATCATCTGTTTTTTTATAGCGCTTCCTTCCGTACCCGGCTATTGGGGAATTTGGGAGGCAGGCGGTGTCTTTGCCCTGGTCCTTTTCGGGGTTTCTTCAAAAGATGCTGCCGGCTATACGCTGGCAAATCATGCAATCCAGATCTTTCCCGTTATGATTGTCGGTCTTGTTTCAGCTATGGTCACAAGTGTAAATATATTACAGGTCTCCTATGAAAAAAGGGAAAAGAGGTCATAATATGGAAACACTAAAAATATTGACGTATCCGGACAAATTTCTGAGTGAGCCCACGAAACCGGTTGAGAATATCGACGAAAAGATCCAGAATTTAGTTAAAGACATGGCGTCTATTATGTACCAGGCACCGGGCGTTGGCCTGGCTGCAATACAGGTAGGAATTAATAAAAGTCTTCTGGTTTATGACGTTTCCCCCAGAGACGAAAAACGATCCTTACAGGTCCTGATTAATCCCAGGATCGTGGAGAGTGAAGGGACGACAATTTCTGAGGGCGAGGGATGTCTGAGTGTCCCTGATTTCAGAGCTAATGTTAAACGGGCAGCTTCTGTTCTTATTGAAGGTTTTGACAATAAAGAAAAACCGTTGCGTATAGAAGCCCAAGGATTATTAGCTATCGTGCTGCAGCATGAGATTGACCATTTAAACGGCATTTTGTTTATAGATCGAATAAGTCCCTTAAAAAGAGGGATGTATAAAAGACGCGTAAAAAAGCATTTAAAAAATAAATGAAGAAAAAGGCGAACATAATCTTCATGGGCACCCCGGAATTTGCAGTGCCCGCATTAAAAGCTCTTCATAATAGCAATAAAAACCCGGCGTTGGTGGTCACCCGGCCTGACCGGCCAAAAGGGCGAGGGCGCAAAGTCCTTCCTCCTCCTGTAAAGGAGGTTGCCATAAACCTGGGATGTGAAGTCGATCAGCCGGCATCCATTCGAACCGCCGAGTTCGCAAACCGGATGGCAAAATACAAACCCGACATTATTGTTGTGGTTGCATTTGGCCACATTATTCCAAAAAACATTCTTGCAATACCCAAAATAGCCACCATTAATATTCATGCATCGCTTTTGCCTAAGTACCGTGGACCGGCGCCTATCCAGTGGGCGATTATAAATGGAGAAAGAGAAACGGGTGTCACGACCATGTTAATGGATGAAGGCTTGGATACCGGTGACATTCTCCTGTCTTCAAAAATTAAAATTTTTTCTGACGACACTTCAGGCACCCT
>CAZDAB010000375.1:0-3821 GCA_964502855.1 uncultured Desulfobacteraceae bacterium
ATATTCTGTCTTCCAAATATATATCTGAGAAAGAAGCAAAGTTGAGATACCTAATAATGATCTCACGGATTTGGCCTGTCTCAAAAGTTTGGATCTCTCCAAGATATTCACTTTAAACGATGAACGAAATATGAAAACGATAGCTGAAAAACGATCCTTGTTTGATATTTACACTTCAAATTTGATACATGTCAAATTGGCGGATTTCATCTAATGGAGAGATCCAATTATAAACCAAACATATTTTATATTGTGAAACTTTAGTGCAAATTGAAAAAATTCCTTATCATCGACGTTCTTAACTCTGAGCTTTAGCACCTCTCCGATCCGCATACCGCCTCTGGCCATTAGCTCAAGCATCAGTCGGTTTCTGGGGTTGTCAGTTTTGAAAATGATTTCATCCACGACATCCTTTTCCAGGGTCGTCCACTGTCTGCCTTTGGCAAGTCTGAAAGTTTTGCATAGAATCGGTGACTCACATGGGTTGACAAATGTTTGATCGGCGGTGTTTTTGAAGAAATTAAAGAATGTTTTTAAGAGGGTGTACTTGAAGCGTTTGGTGGTTTGTTTTTGTCCTTCGCTGTTTTCGATCAAAAATGACAGAATTTCATCAGATGTGATGGTTTCTATTTCCTGGTTATCAAAACGAGCCTTAAATTTGTTAAGAAACAGACTGTAATTCTTGACCGTATTTTTTTCCAGAGTTCATTTTTTGAAAATCCATGAAATTGGTAATGGCCTGTGATACTTTCTTGAGAAGCCTCCTTTTTGGTTGGGGGTTAAATAAATTGACAATAAAAACCGGAACCTGCTAAAAGTGTATCATATCATTCACATTATTCAAAGTTTTTATAGCGCTGCATTTGTGACTGTTTTGACAAGTTGTGCGCAGCACAACAACAATTTGATTATCGATCAGCAATAAAGATTAATTCGAAAAGGATGCGTCAATGAATAAACTTTGGGATTATAAAGATTATGTAAATCACCTTTCCCATGTAAATAGATTAGTACGGCGTTGGGCTTTCAGTGTTTTGGAAAACCGTTTTCTGAATAGATACTCAGATCAAGTATGTAGCCTAATCAACGATGAGGATGAACATTTGGCATGTGCTGCCCCAAGATATCTTGCGCAACACGAAGCTGTTCAACATGCACCGGCTATCTTAGAAAGCTTCAAGAGTGGTGGCCAAGGTTTTATTCCCAGTAACTGTGCAAGCGCTCTTGCAAGCATGTACTATGAACCAGCAATTGATGTGATGCTGGAACACTTTATAAATCCCGGAAGTGCAGAAACGTTTTTAGGCATTTTGGATTACCTTGGCAAGATCCATCGTGAGAAATGTAGGGACGCATTAAAATCCGCTGTTGTCCAGATGAAGGATACCTTCCTTTTGGGCTCGGCGATGGCTAATTTATTGCGGCATCGTAATCCTGAAGACGTAAGGCTGGTTCTGGACAAGTATTTCGAATCGGGTGACCGCAACAATCGAAACGATATCCTTCTAAAAAATATATCATCTCCCTTAGGAGGAGGGTCTTATTTCAGAGACCTTACAGAGTTTGGTCAAAAAAATATTTTGGTAAAACCTGTTGAAACGATAGATGGTCTTGCTTTAAAAAATTCGCATATCAAAATAGATGAAATCCTGCGCAAGAATATGATCATGTTTCTTGAAAATGGGAAATACGAGGATTTCATTACAATGGTAATGTTTGACTCCCGCAATATTGTTAATGAACGCTACCCAAAAAATAATTGTCCTGATTATTTAAGCGAGTTATTCGGCTTGGATACAATGTGCATTAATTTACTTGAGGATCTTTCAAAACGTTTCACTATATGGAAGCAAGTTAAGCACTCAAAAGAGTTAGGTATAAAAATTGTCTCCCTAATTATATCAGCATATTTTGCTATCAAAGAACGCGGGGCTTATCAAAATGCGTTATATCCTGAGGCCGATGTCGCGGAACTAATTCAGGCGGTAAAAAACACCGGTTCAATTTTACCGATGCAGATTCAGAGAAGGATAAAGGAGCTGTCACCAATATCAGAATTGAAATCTAATTTAACGACTGATTTGATGACCTGGGGAGATATTTGGACCGTCAAGATAATGGGCCGGATAGGGAATAAAGAATTTGTTTCCGACTTAATTCGCGTCCTTAACAATGTCGACAGCATGGATTATATATACAGCGACGCTATCAGGGCAATGAATGCACTAGACGAAACCGCAGATGAAATTATTATTACAGCAATTAAGAACAATGAATTGGGAGATTGGGAGAGTTTTTCGATACTTGAGTATCTTCCATATTCTGAAGCATACGACCTCGCACTGCAGAAGTGGGAAAATGAGAGTGGTGGTGATATGGACTCCTATGAGATGTTTGCTAGTTGCTTGAGGGGGATCGGTGATCCACGAGGGATTGAAAAACTTCAGGATATATATGCCAATGAAAATAATGCAACGTATATAGGTAATGCTATGGAATGCCTTAGTATGATTCATAATGTGAACATTCCAGAATTGCCGGATATTATGGAAAAAAGAATTGAACAAGAAGAAAAACAAAAAGCCAGAGAGAAAGAATTGAACGAATTGGCTTATAATTACAGGAAAAAGAAGGAGCAAGGAATGCTTGAAAACAACGGAAATGTAGTTCCACTCAAAAGGGATACACCGAAAGTTGGCAGGAATGAGCCTTGCCCCTGCGGCAGCGGGAAAAAATACAAAAAATGCTGTTTGGGCAAACAGGCCGTACCTTCCCAAACGCTGTACTATCGGCGATTGTCGGAGGCACATGATCGCCTTGTGGATCGTTTGCTTCCCTATGCCACCCGGACGTTCGGAGAGGAAGCCGTTGATGTGGCTATGCACGAGTTTTTGCTCTGGCCCGACCCGGAGGACGAGATCGATGAAGACACCCTTGACCGAGTCGGCCCCTTGTTTTGGCCCTGGTTTTTATTCAACTGGGAGTACGATTCTTTTGATGCCGAATTGGAACTTCCGGCGCCGGAGGGTCGAACCGTGGCCGAACTTTATGCCGAAGAGTGCGGCAACCGACTCGATCCGCTGGAACGTTGTCTGATCGACAACTTCAACCGCAAACCTTACAGTTTCCTGGAAGTATTACACGTTGACAAGGGAAAGCCGTTGAAGCGCTTCTCAAAGATGCTGAAAGAGATCGGGGCCAAGATCCATTTACAACGGAAGCAAACTGCAAAGGCACACGCCGGGCAAGAGAATTGCTCGGGTTGAATGATTAGCAAAATATATTTCCGCCTCCTTGTGCAAGGGGCCAAGAAATTTGCATTGAAACAAAGAAAAATTTAGGAGATCAAAATAATGAATAGTGGGATTGTAAAATGGTGAAAATGTGAAGTCTTGTGACGAAAACATTAAGAAAACTCTGGAACTTGTTAAAGACATGTTCAGCATAGCTGAGAAAGGCGATACAGATCGGGAGGACGATGGCTGCGGTATTCTTTATGGGGTGTTGCGCGATTCAGCTTATGAGATAAAACAAATTGCAGAAGCTGAAAAAGAAAAGCACATCAAAAAGGGATGGTGGAAATAAAGCTGTGTTTTCATATTTTGAACTTTGATATCAAAAAGGTATCGTGAAAGAATTTGATAATTCAGATAGTTGCTGGCGTTGCAAGTTATCTGGATTGTATCAGGAGCCTACAATACCTCAATATTTTGTACTTTAAACGATGAACGAAATATGAAAACGATAGCTGAAAAACGATCCTTGTTTGATATTTACACTTCAAATTTGATACATGTCAAATTGGCGGATTTCATCTAATG
>CAZDAB010000376.1:0-3821 GCA_964502855.1 uncultured Desulfobacteraceae bacterium
TTCCGTTGCCACGGTTGCTGCTTCCCCTCTAAAAATATCAATTTCCGTCGATTCACCCGTCAGTTAAATAGTCTGAAAAGTCCGTGCCGATGAGTTCTTCCCTGGAGCGGCCGGTCACGACCTCTGTTTCGTGATTCACATCTTTGATCTTTCCGTCGACACCGATGGTCACCAGCGGATCCAGGCTCGACTCGATCAAATTGCGGGCATATATACTTGCCAGCCGCAGCTCTTCCGAAGTGGCCTGCAACTCTTCATTGGTGGCCTCCATCTCCTCATTGGTTGCTTGCAGTTCTTCATTGGCGGCCTCCATCTCCTCATTAATGGCCTGCAATTCCTGTTCTCTCTTTTTAACCTTTTCTACTGCTCTATAAGAGGTTTCCAGGGCTTCATAAAAGCGATTGCTGATGTTTAACCGCCGGTTTTCCACTCCGCGCATCATCTTGCTGATACGTGGCTCCCACTCTTTTTTATCGATGCGATTGATTTCCCGCATTCCCGTAAGAAGATGACAATGCGGGAGGTTCCTGACCGTGCGGGCGGGTACACGCTGGCCCATGGCATCCCTGACGCTTGTGGGCAGCCCTTTAACCTTGTGCATTCCGCTGGCGTCGCGAGGGGTCTTGATCTTTTTCATGGTTTTATCTCCTTTTTCAATCTTCCCTTGTTAATTCGATGATTTTTCCGGCAATCTCGATCAAAGGTAAAACGTAATCAATTGCGTCCGCTTCCATGGCCGCCTTAGGCATACCGAAGTACTTCGAAGTTTTTTCATCTTGAGCTATGATCACCCCTTCTTTGTCCTTGATTTCCTTACAGCCCTGTGTGCCATCGTGGCCGGTGCCGGACAGAATGACCCCGATCACGCCGGAGCCATAGGCTTTAGCCGTGGCGGAGAAGATTATGTCCGCCGAGGGGCGCACGTAGTTAACCTTCTTGCGGGTGTCCAGAACCAAAGTACCATTATTGATTCTTAAGTGCTTTCCCGGCTCGGCTACGTAGACCTTTCCCGGTTCTATGGTCATCCCGTGCACTGCCAGGCATACCCGCAGAGGTGACAAGCGGTCCAGGTGCTCAGGCAGCTTGGTCAACCGGTCATCTCGCAGGTGTTGAACGACAATTATAGCCGCCGGCAGGTCGTCCGGCAAGCGGCAGAGCACCTGCGACAAGGCTTCGATGCCCCCGGCCGAGGCCGCCATAACCACAACCTTTTGGATTGATGATTGATGATCGATGATTGATGATTGTGAGTTCATTTTATAGCCTTACAGAAAAATAATTTAGGGTTATTTTCATCCTCCCTGGAGACGAATTAAGGGAACAATTGGGGTGCAATACTTGAAACTGGAAACTCGAAACTTGGGGAAAGAAGTGACAATTCATACAAGGTTGTTATCAAGTTTCAAATTTCAAATTTCCAGTTTCTTGGAGTCGCACAGGAAAAAACTTTTTCGGAGATCGTAACCCAAAAGCCCCAAAAACATTTTCTTGAAATCTATATTCAATATTCAATTTTTTCGGTATAATTTCGCTTTCTTATCCACACACCTAAACAGCTCCCGTGCTTTCCCCACCGGCACCTCGGCCTTGCCAAGAAGAAGAAAGCCTCCTTTTCCAAGCCCCGCGTGGAACCTCTCTAACACCTGCGTCTGCAACTGGGGTAAAAAATATATGAGGACATTGCGACAGACCACAAGGTCCATTTCACGATATGGAAAGTCGCTGACCAGGTTATGTTCTTCGAACGTTATAATCCGCCCAAGAGCCGGCTTCACGTGGAAACCTTTGTTTCCGGATACAAAGTACTTGTCCAGCAATGCCGGCAAGATCCCTTGCACCTCCTTGGGTGTAAAGACCCCTTCCCGGGCGCGTTTGAGCACCTGGATGTCGATGTCGGTGCCCAGGATAGTAATGTCCCGGGAGCTGATTTCAGAACCGAGCATCTCCATCAGGAGCATGGCAATAGAGTAAGGCTCCTCGCCCGAGGCGCAGCCGGCGCTCCAGATACGGATATCCCTGGCTCTTTTGCGAACCAGTGCCGGTATGACCGACTCCTCCAGTGCCTTGAACGCCGCCTGGTCGCGGAAGAAGCCGGTAACGTTAATGGTAAGGTCGTTAAACAGCTTGTCGTACTCGCCAGGGTCTTTGTCCAGGATACAGGCATAGTGGGCATAGGTTTCGGCACCTCTGGCGCGCAGCCGCCGGCCTAAACGGCGGGTCAGGGTGCTCTCTCTATACTCCCGAAAGTCAAAGCCCCTATCTTGGTAGATTTTCTCCAGAAGGTTTTGCATATCTTTACAGCCCCTTTTAATTGACGATTGATTATTGACAATTGAATATTGGTGGAATCGCTCACGCCCCGTCAATTTCAGAACTCCTGACCTATGTATGTATTTTCGAGGTGTTATGAAAGCTCGGTCGTAATTTCAGATGCAACAATTTGAACATCGAACATCGAACGCTCAACTCGCCAGAGGCGAGCAAGCACTTGTCCGCCTCGGGCGGATCGAACGTCGAATAAGGATATCGCTTCGCTCCGACAATCTTCAATTTAAAGATCTCCAATCCAAATCCTTGACTTTTAACCTCTGTTATTGTATAAACACATTATGAAACAGACCAACGAAATCAAGACATCGCTAAAACGTGAATATGACCTCTATTCAAACGCCATGGCCTTTTATAAAAGCGCCTTGAAGGAGTTGGAGCAAAAACACCAGATTAACACTCGGACTTTTCTTAAAAAGTTTGAATCCGGCCAGTTGGGGGATGAGTCCGATTTTTTTGACTGGTATGCATTTGCAAAACTCCTTGAGCAGTGGCGAAAGGCCCAGTCTGCAATTCGTTCAGCAATCCAGTGATACGAAAGTTCATTTCAGATATTGAAAACTCCATCGATTCGTCGTCTATCGTCCTGTCCTCAAATATTCAAAAATATTTCGGCCCCGGTGAAGAAACGGCCTATCTGAAAGGCCACGTTACAATCATAGATTCCTCAATTCTGGAAATCGCCATATTCGCCATTGAATCTCGTGGATCATTATCAATAGATAAATATAGACTGCATTATATGAACAAAGTCGGGCAAATGTTGTTTCGCTATGATAATTCACAGCATCATCGTGAAATAGATACCTATCCACACCATAAACACACACGCGATAAAATAGTTCCGTCAAAAATGCCTTCTCTAAAAGACATCCTGAATGAGATAAGCGCCATCATCGTTGGAAGGCCGATTTAAATCCCCTTCAATGCGTTCCCAGCCTAATGTATGCAGTCGTTGATTCATTTTCCGCAATCCCACACGGGAATCATCAACAAAGGTGCGGGACGCATCCCTGATAAACAAGGTGATTTCAGCGGGCGCCAGTCCTTTGTCATGCAACCGATGCATTAAATTTGAATTAATCCGGGTCATTGCTATTCCTACTGCCCGAGGCCTTTCGCCGGGGACTCCTCCAGTTTTTGCAGCCGTTGTTCGATTCTCACCAAAGAATCATCCAGGTTTTTACGAGACGCCTCACGGCTGAAGCAGGGATTATTTACCCACCAGTCCATCCCCATCTCCTTGGCCTTGTCAACAGAACAGATGACCAGGCGAAGCTGGATGGTCAACAGTTCGATGTCAACCAGACTGATCTTGATATCACCCGCAATAACGACCCCTTTATCAAGAACCCGTTCGAGTAAATCAGCAATGTTGGTGCTCTGGATGGAATGCTGCGCAGTGCGTTGAATGGCCATATGAAAACCTCCGGTTTTGATTGTTGATTTATGATTGTTGATTGTTGATTTTTTTATTTTTCTGAGCTGTCCTT
>CAZDAB010000377.1:0-3813 GCA_964502855.1 uncultured Desulfobacteraceae bacterium
ATTGCGAAATGCAGCACAACGCAGAAGTTGGACTTTTTACGAGACCGTCAAATCTTGCGATAGAGAAATATCCGATTAGGAGGACACATGTCTCTAAACTTGCTTAAGAAATTGTTTATATTTATTTTATTGTTTGGTTTCGGATTGCCTTTTTTTGCTCATAGTGCAGAAATAAATCCGATTTTCATCGGAGCCACAGTATCTTTAGAGGGAAAATACAAAGAGCCCTCATTAATGACACGGGATGCTTTTAACTTATGGGAAAAACAGGTGAATGAGCGAGGCGGATTGTTAGGACGACCGGTTAAATTGATTTTGTATAATGATAAAAGCCAAAAAGATTTGGTAAAAAATTATTATGAAAAGCTTTTATCCGAAGACAAAGTAGATTTATTATTCTCGCCTTATGGAACTCCCTTAACCCTTGTGGCATCGGAAGTCAGCGAGCGCCACGGATTTGTTATGCTGGCTTGCGCTGCTTCAGGAGAAATAATTTGGGAACGAGGCTATAAATATGTTTTTGGAGTCTATGCATTAGCAAAACGGTATTTTATTGGATTATTAGATCTTATGTCTCGTAATGGGTTAAAATCTGTTGCGATTCTTAGCGAAAACAATCCATTTAATATAGATGTCGCAAATGGAACTGAATCATGGGCCAAACGTTTTAGATTAAGCGTAACTTATAAGAAAGCATACAGTAATGGCAAAATGGAATTGCCGGGGCTTTTAAAGGAAATCAGAGGAATTAACCCTGATGGACTCATTTTGTCTGCCTATCCGCCAGATTGTTACAACTTACTTGATTTAATGAAAGGTACTGGATATCGGCCGAAAGTCTTAGGCCTTACCATTGTGCCAACTCATCCCGATTTTTACAAAAATGCCGGAAGTATGTCAGAGCGTGTTTTTGGGCCTTCCCAATGGGAACCCGATGAACGAATCCCTTTTCCAGGAACAAAAAAGTTTGTTAGAGATTTTAAAACTTTTACCGGTAAAATGCCGTCCTATCATGCTGGATCTGCCTATTCTGCATGCCAAATCATAGAAAAGGCATTAAATCAGGTTCAATCATTGAATCATCGAGAGATCAGAGACTTTATTTCTTCTTTAGATACGGTTACGGTTATCGGCCGTTTCAAAGTAGACCACAAAGGCAAGCAGGTAGGGCACAATCCGATTATGATTCAATGGCAAAACGGCAAAAAGGAAATAGTTTACCCCACTAAAATGCAGACAGCACCTGCGCTTTTCTAATGATAAGAAGAGAGGATAAGGAAGTGAAAAAGGAAAAGCTTCTATTCCGAAACCGGATACTTTTGTTGATCCTATTGCCCGTGCTGGTTGTGGGAGTCATTATTTCGGGTTTTTCAATTTCGTATTTAACTCCGCCGCTGGTCTCTTTCATAAAAAATAATATTGATGCGGATCTTGAATTAGCCTCCAAATTGGGGATGACAGTATGTGAAAATAGCTTGAATTACCTTCTAGATCTCCGGTTGGAAAATGATATTGAAATGAATGCTGCTTTAAAGCAAGAGACTGTCGAGGAGATAAAAGGCATCAGCAAACAACTACATAAAATTCATATGCTAATTATTGAAGACAACCGAACATTAATGGGATCTTCTTTGAATTTGAAAAACAAAAAATTAATATTTCCAAAGCTTAATATTGGCGAAAATGGGATCACCACACAGAACTTATGGGGTGATCCTGTGAGGATTAATTACCGGTATTTCCCTTTTTGGAATTGGACCATCGTTAGTTTGATTTCCGAGGCAGATTATATGTCTCCAATTTTGTTAGCTAAGAATATTATCTATTGGGGTACGTTGGGGATCTTAGCTGTAGTTTTGTTGACCTTGTTCCCGGCATTTACTCTGTTTGTTAATATACCGCTTAAGAGGGTTATTGGCGCAACCGAAGAAATTGCTGACGGTAAATTCCAGAAAATAAATATACGGCGCAACGATGAGATCGGGCAATTGGTCCATTCTTTTAACTCCATGATAGATAGCCTGGACAAAAAAGATGCTGATGTAAAAAATCTTCTGGAAGCGCTGAAGACATCGGAATACCGTTTTCGAACTCTATTTGAGAATACACCTATTGGTATCGGAGTCACCAGTTTTAATGGCGAGGCAATAGAATGTAACGATGCCATGCTTCAGCTTGTGGGATCTGCGAAATCCGAAATCAAGCGAATTAATTTTAAAGACATATATTATAGTCCAAATGAAGGTGAGATGTTGATAAAAGAAGTACAAAAAAAGGGGGCGATCCACAATGTAGAGACTAAAATGAAACGTAACGATGGTGCAATCTACCATGCAAGGTTGAATATCAGCCAAATCGAATTGGATGACAAAAATGTACTTCTGATTATCGCTGAGGATATTACCAGTCAAAAGAATCTTGAAATCCGACTCCAGCAGGCTCACAAGATGGAGTCCATCGGGACACTTGCAGGTGGTATTGCTCATGATTTTAACAATATTCTGGGGATTATTGTTGGCAATACCGAACTTGCGATAGATGATGTTTCTGAATGGAATCCGGCACGTCAAAATATGGAAGAGATTCGAACAGCCAGTTTCCGCGCGAGAGATGTTGTACGCCAACTCCTTAGTTTCGCACGTCAAACAAAATTAGAGAAAAAACCGACAAATATCATCCCCATTGTCAAAGAATCACTTAAATTGCTTCGCTCATCTATTCCCACAAGCACTGAAATTCGCCAAAATATTCCCATAGATATTGATACAATCCTGGCAGACCCCACCCAAATCAATCAGGTTCTTATAAATCTTTGCACCAATGCGGATCATGCCATGCCGGATGGAGGTATTATTAAAGTCATTCTAAAGAATGTGGAACTCGGTGAAAATGCTACAGCTCAATATCATGATTTAAACCCGGGACGATATGTCAATCTGATAGTAAGCGACACCGGACACGGCATCCCCAAGGAAGAAATTGATCGAATCTTTGATCCCTATTTTACAACAAAAGAAGTGGGGAAAGGTACGGGAATGGGGCTGGCCGTAGTTCACGGCATTGTCAAAGGACACACCGGTTTAATTACAGTGGAAAGCGAATTTGAGAAAGGAACGACGTTCAGCATGTTTTTCCCTGTTGTTGAAAAAGAAGCAGTGGTAGAAACTGAAACTGATGAAGACCTTCCTATTGGAAATGAAAGGATACTTTTTGTTGATGATGAAGAATCGATTGCAAAATTGGGGCATCGAAGATTGGAGCGATTGGGGTATAAACTGGAATCGACCACAAGCCCGATTAAGGCATTAGAGCTATTTCGTTCCCAACCAGATCAATTCGATTTGGTAATAACCGATCTGACGATGCCTAAAATGACCGGTGACAAGCTGGTTAAAGAAATCCTGAACATACGATCAGATATTCCTATTATTCTTTGCACCGGATTCAGCGAAAAGATAGATGAAAAAAAAGCAAAGGAGATAGGTGCTGCCGACTACATTGAAAAACCACTGGATAAGCGTGATTTTGCATTTAAAGTTCGGAAGGTTTTGGACGAGGAGTAAAAAAAGAAATTATAATCAAAAAGCACAAATGGTAACATCAAATCCGACCTTGGCTGTCTGCTGAGACTGCCGAAAAAGGTTCAACTATAGAGCAATTTTTTTTACCCTTAACATTCCATTGTTCCATCATTCCAATTGTGAGCGAAGCGAACTAACGTAACATCTCAATAAATTATTGATCCGGGTCATATGATCATATAATACACCAGAACTTATTGAGAAGTTACGAACTAACTATTTAACATGTCAA
>CAZDAB010000378.1:0-3787 GCA_964502855.1 uncultured Desulfobacteraceae bacterium
AGGTTGCTTCATCGAGTATAATAAGGTCCGGATCGCGTGCAAAAGCCCTTGCAATGGATAGTAACTGGCGTTCGCCGCTTGAGATTGACGCCCCCCCTTCAGAGAGCACGGTATCCAGGCCGGCCGGTAATCTGTCTATGAAGGTTTTGCAATTTGAGCGTTCTATAATTTGCTGCAGGGCCGTCTTAGAAATATCGCTTTTCCCCAGGATAATATTATCCCGTATGGTTTCTGAAAACAGAAAAGGATCCTGCATGACCAGCGCCATTTTGGATCTTACATGAGGAGAATACATTTTTTTGATATCAATCCCGTTTACAAGAACCTGCCCGGATATGGGGTCATAAAAACGGATGATAAGATTAATTATCGTTGTCTTCCCCGATCCTGTGGGTCCTACAATAGCCAGGGTTTTTCCGGCAGTTATGCTGAAGGAAACATTTTTCAGAACGGTTTCACCGTTAACGTAAGCAAAAAAAACATTTTTCAGGGACAGCTCCGAAATTTTTCCCAAAGCTTGTCTTTGAGTTTTTGAGCCGGATGTTGTGCCGGATTCAACGGCGGGAACACACTGCGGCAGGCTTTCCGTACTATCCAGGATTAAAAATATCCTTTCCGCCGATGCCATGGAATTTTGCAGGATATTGTATTTTTCAGCAATGTCCCGGATCGGTCTGAAAAACATCTTCATATATGAAAGAAAGGCGACAAGGGCGCCCAGGCTGATGCTTTCCGCAAGGACTTTGCTACCGCCATAAAAGATCACAAGCGCAATGGCAACCGCACCCAGAAGCTCTATAACCGGCATAAAAACCGCGAAAACATGAACCTGTCTCATGCCGGCCAGGAAGTGTTCATGATTCAGCCTTTTAAAACCAAGATAATTTCTCTTCTCCTGTAAAAATAGCTGAATCACCTTTATCCCGCCGATGGTTTCCGAAAACCGTGTATTGATCTCTGCGATTTTCAGCCGTAAGATTCTGAATGCTTCCCTGGCCTGACCTGAAAAATGAATGGACGCATATAGAACAAAAGGGATTACCGTAAAAGAAACCAGCGCCAGGCGTAAGTTAATACTCAGGAGAACAACGGTGATCCCTGTCAACAGAAAAAGGTCCTTGAAAACAAATACGATGACCGAAGTGAACAGCTCATGCATGTTCTGAATATCATTTGCAACCCGAGTCACAAGACGTCCCACGGGATTGCGCGTAAAAAATGCAACCGACAGGCTCTGGATATGTGCAAACAGCCTCACCCTCAGATCATGCATGATCATTTGACCGGTATATTCCATGAGTATGACCTGCACCATATTGAGAACAAAGCCGGCAATGACGATGGCAAGGAAAATACCCGTAATAAAAGTGACGCCGGCAAGATCATCTTTGCGCAGTATTGCAAGATCTTTTTTCTCAATTTGAGAAAGATTGTCAAAAGATATTCGTGCCAAAGATTCATCTATCTCGAAACGGCCGGAATATTTATTGACAATCGCCCGGATTGCAGGGTCGGTTATATCCGCCTTTAAGTATCTGATTTTATCTTCAGCCGAATCGGGGCTTTGGTTCACGATGGATTCCTTTTGCGGTACAATATAGCGGTCGATAGCAATTTTAGTAATGTACGGAAGCGAAAGGTCCAACAGGGTTATCAAAACAACTAAAATGATCGAGCAGAGCAATAGCAGGCGGTAAGGCAGGGTATATGGATAAAGCCGTTTTAATAACTTCACATCATAAGGCTTGCCAAGCTGCTTTTCCTCAAAATAACCGAAATCAGTATGCATATTCCTCTTCTATCTCCTGGAGACGGAATGTTTTTGCGTAATATTTATCCTGCGCCATCAGTTGGGTATGAGTGCCGGATTCTACAATACGACCCTTTTCAAGGGCGATAATCTGATCGGCAAATCGAACTGCGGAAAGCCGGTGCGAGACAATGATGATGGTCTTGTGCCCGGCCATGGATCGGATGGTTTTTATGATGGCATCACCGGTTTCCATATCAACCTGACTGATGGGATCATCCATTATCATAATTGATGAATCCATCAGCAGAGCACGTGCCAGAGCAACACGCTGTTTCTGGCCCCCGGAAAGGACAATCCCCTTTTCTCCCACTATGGTCTCAAAACCGTCCGGAAACGACGTTATGGTATCATAAATCCATGCTGCTTCAGCCGCCCTGATCAATTCCCGATCTTTTATTTCTTTATTACCGAACGTTATGTTTTCATGAATTGTACCGGCAAATAAAAAGGGTTCCTGGGGCATAAATGAAATCCGGGATCTCAAATCACGAACTTTTAGCTTGCGAATATCTATCCCGTCTAACATAATCCTCCCCTGTGACACGTCAAAGATCCTGGGAATCAGGTTTAAAAGGGTTGACTTGCCGCTTCCCGGAGGGCCCACTATTCCCAGGATCTTTCCCGGATCCACGTTGATATCAATTCGATCCAGAACCGAAAACGAGCCGGATTTATGAACATCAGGCGCATAGGAAAAACTAACATTTTCAAAGACCACAGATCCCTTAATCCGTTTAAGGATAACTCCCCCCGGCGGATCATCAACCTCAGGAAGGGTCTGAATAATCTTATCGATTCTGTCGAGTGATGCTTTGCCCCGCTGGATAAGGTTTGTTACCCATCCGATAGCCATCATGGGCCAGGTCAGGAGGCCGAGATAACTGATGAAGGCGACAAAATCTCCCGGAGTTATGGTAAAAGTTATGGTCTGCCTGCCTCCTAAAAAGAGCACGATTGCCAGGCTTAAGTTTGAGAAAAAAACCATCATGGGGAAAAAAGATCCGGTAATTTTCACCAGACTCAAATTTTTACCGATATAATGTTTTGAAACCGATTCAATCCGGGATGCCGCCTCCTGTTGTCGGTTGTACGCCTTTATGATACGGATTCCTGCAAACCGTTCTCTCACCACTTCGGTTAACTCAGAAAATGCCCCTTGAACCTCCCCGTAGAGACGGTGCATTTTTTTACTGAAAAAACGGGTCCCCAAAACGATCATGGGCATGGGGATGAGGACAAAGATTGTCAGTTTGACATTGATGTATGCCATAAACCCGATTGCTGCGGTACCGAGAACAATGGCGTCGGTGAGCGCCACCATGCCCATACCGGTGGCCATTCGGATATGTTGAATATCATTGGTGGCATGTGCCATGAGATCTCCGGTTTTGACGGTGCCGAAATATGAAGCGGAAAGGGTCTGAATATGGTAAAAAAATGTGTTTCGCAGGCCTTCTTCGACCCGCCGAGACGTGCCGATGAGACAGCGTCTCCACAAATAGCGAAACATACCGATCAACACCGCAATCCCCACGATGTAAAGGGCATAGATTAAAAGGGTTATGATATCGATCCGAAAGGCAGTGAGATCGTCCACAGTCCATTTTATGATTCGGGGAATAAAAAGATGCAAAAAATCTACCGTAATCAGACAGACAAGGCCCAAAAAGATGAAAAATCGCCTTTCCAATAGATACGGTTTTATTAAGTAGAAAGATTTCATATGATTGAAAGTCTCGTAATTTTAACAACTTTTATAAAGATGAACAACCAACATCAAACAGCCTGAACGTCGAACATCGAACGTCCAACGTTGAACATCGAATAATGATGTCGCTCCGCTCCGCAATTTAATTTTATCTTTTTCCTAAATCACTATTCGCTGTTCAACATTGGTTTTTTTCATTCAACATTCGATGTTGGACGTTCGATGTTCGATGTTCATCTTTTCCAAGAGTATGACACGAGGTATTT
>CAZDAB010000379.1:0-3761 GCA_964502855.1 uncultured Desulfobacteraceae bacterium
TTTCTTTTCATATAACGAAGAAATCAGCCGGAGCGCAGCGATCGGCTGGATTGACTTTGTTAGGCTTTTATTGGTTGCTGCGCCTATTCATTTAAATGTTTCTTTAATATTTTCACTGATCTTTCTCCGCCATTCATTATTTCGGATAATATCCAAGCTGATAATTTGAATCTGTATTTTATAAATTCGCATTGAGGTTTATATGGAATTTTTATGTTATTGTTATAACGAATGTTGAACGCGTGGCAACCACCGCCGCAGAAATATTTTATCCAGCATCTTCTGCATTCCTCTCTTAAATCTGCATGCATGCGCTGGAATATTCTTCTCTTGTGCGTGTCAAAACCAAAGTCTATATGACCAATGCAATTTTCTTTTTCTGGAACTGTTTCAAAACAAGGGAAAATTTCTCCAGTTGGGGCAATGGCTATAAATCCACCGCCTGCTCCACATTCCGTATGCGTCGGCTTAGGATCAAGAAGTTTCTTTAAACAATGATCAAAATGATAAAAATGAAGAGGTTGACCTTTGTTGAACCTTTTCAGATAAAGGTCAGCCAATTTATCATACTCATACAATATTCTGGTTATCTCGCCATGTGTTGAAATAGAGTGGGGATGAGTTTCAACAAGTTGAGCAGGTTCTACAGAAACGCTCTTAAATCCCTGATCATTTAAAAAAAGCACCTGATCAGAGAAATTCGGTGTAGTTCTTGTAAATGTGCCCCTAACAGTAAAATTATCGGAATAATTCCGCAAATATTCGCTAATATTCTTAATCACGACAGCATGTGTTTTTTTTCTATGCTTAGTTTTCCTCATGCGGTCGTGAACCTTTTGTGGTCCGTCAAGAGAAAAAAGCAACGAAAAATTTTCACGGTTGATAAAATCCATAATATCTGGGGTCAATAACACCGCGTTAGAAGCCATAGAGAAAGTCACTTTTTTATTTAATGAATTTGCTGTATTTCTCGCATACTCTACTGCTTCACGGATAAGTTTGAAATTAAGCAAAGGTTCACCACCGAAAAATCCGACATTAATTGATTCGAAATCTCCCGAATGGACAAAGGCAAAATCTATAGCCTTCTGCATTATGTGGCGGCTCATTAATTGACGATTAGCCCCAAAGGCACCAGTATCTGCATAACAATATTCGCAACTCAAATTGCAGTTGTGTGCAATGTGAAGGCAAATAGCAGAAACATTATTTTGAATACGGTGTTTGTAAGGGGAATGACCTACACCAAAATACCCACTGTCTAATAATTCGTTGCATTCTTTGATACACCTGTGAAGTTGTGGCGTTGGATAAACATGAGCATACTTCTTTTCCAAATTCCCGCTAGCACCTGACAAAAGCTCAGGCATGATTGTTAAAGCTACGCTATCCAGCTCGGTGCAAAATGTAGTATTAATGTCATAAGCAAAATACCTATCTTTTACAGAGAAGAAATGAACACTATTTCTTTGCATGGAGTTTTATTTTTCCTTGTCTTTTTTAGTAAAATTCCCTTTTAAAACTTCTCTTATATCGGTCCTCCGGGAGCTCTGATACCAGTACTATTACAAGGATTATCCTCAGGAGGAGTATCTGGTTTTGGGGGTGGTGGTGGGTTCGGAGCAATCTTACTTTGAGTCTGGCAATAATATTTACAATCATCTTTACAACCGTGACAAGCAGGTACACTATCTTTTGACTTATCACAATCCTCTATAACTTGTTTTTTGTTACCTTTAGACTTTTTTAAACTCTCTCCAACGTTGGCAAGAGGTTTAATGTGATGGTTTTTTGACTTCATTATTTTCTCCCCATTTGTTTATTAAAATTACTTTTATTATCTTTGAGTCGTCAATAGCGTTACAATGAAATAAATACTGTCTTTTTGCATTACATCTTATTTCTTTGATGTCTTAACAGTTTGTTTGCATGCGTCCATGCAAGTAATCTTACAAGCTGTCTCACATCCCTGTTCACTGCTAGTTTTACAGGCACTCTTGCAATTATCTTTACAATAAGGTTTACAACTATCCGTACAGGAAATCTGACAAGGATCAATAACTTGTTTTTTGTTATCTTTAGATTTTTTAGAATTCTCACCAACGTTAGCAAAAGGTTTAACATGATGGTTTTTTGATTTTGTCATCGCATTCTCCTTTTAGTTTTTAATTTAGCTGTTATTATAAAAGACAAAATATTTGTCAGCCATAAAGGCACCACCTTTTGTTCTTATCATCACCTCCTTTTTTACAAGTAAAATGCCGCCTAACGTACATGGGTCAGCAGCGCGCGTCAGCGCGTCCGCTGGAGCCGTTTGTTCGGAGCAGGTCATTCATCTTTTCATATTCTTTTTAGCTGTCTTAATGAAGCGTCCGAATGCTTTGTCCTTTTTACGTTTGTCCAAGTACGACATCTCATAGTGCTCTGACTCTTTCCTGAGTTTCAAATAACTAAAATAGCGCTCTTCACTCAACTCGCCGTTTGTAATTGCAGTAAGAACTGCGCAGCCTGATTCCTGAGCATGGCTGCAATCGGCATAGCGACAAGCCATGGAAAGCTCAATAATATCTTCAAACCCTTTGTTTACCCCTTCACTGGCGCCCAGAAGCCCTAATTCTCTCATTCCAGGTGTATCTATGAACATAACGCCTTTATCAAGAACAATGAGTTGCCGACGCGCTGTTGTGTGTGTGCCTTCTCCTGTTCCACTGACAGCTTTAGTATCAAGATCATCCCGTCCAATCAGATGATTGATCAGTGTAGTCTTGCCGACTCCGGATGACCCAAGCAGGCAATATGTTCGACCCGGTATTAATACCTGGTGGAATTCGTCAAATCCGGAGCCAGTTATGTTACTGAGTGCAATAACCCTGGTCGTGATGCCAGCCTGTCTAATAGCCGCAAGCTTCTGTTGCAGCTCATCGTGGGAGATCAAGTCCGTCTTGGCAAGAATGACAATCGGCTCAACATGTCCGTCAGCTGCCATTACTAAATACCGATTCAGTCTAGGTAGATTAAAATCAAAGTGACATGACTGGACAATGAAAGCGATATCGATGTTGGCTGCAATCATCTGGTAGTCCACTTCTACGCCAGCACGCTTTCGGCGTAAAAACGTCCTTCGTGGAAAGACCCCATGGATGATTGCTGAGGCGTCATCATTGTGATACTGCACGGTGACCCAATCGCCAACACATGGCAGCTCAACCGATGACTCAACATGGAAATAGAACTTCCCCGCAAGTTCAGCAGGAATCTCTCTAAGTTCATTCCTGATAATGTAGGAATTGCGGTCAACTGCTGACACGCGTGCAATGCCTTGATCCTCGTGGCGGATGTCATCGACATGTGCTTCAAACCAGTGGTCAAAACCTATATCACTCAATTTCATCATAACTTGTCACCGAACGACGATGCTTACCGGCTGGGCGGCGTTTTATCGCCCAGTCGGGTAGAGCATTTTGTTATGGATTGGCTACCATGATTTGTGTAATATAGTCTTTAAGTATATTTCCCGGAACATCCGCAGGAATAATATCTTTGACTTGTTGCATAATTTTTTCAACAGGAATTTTATTTTGTAGCAATAGCTTAATTTTTTCTTTTAGGCTCTCAGGGAGTTCAGTGCCTATGTTAGATAGTTCATTTCTATATTGTTCTTCAAGAATTTTTATTCTTTCGTTAATTTCTTTAAGTAAGGCATCGTTATGTTTAAGGTCTTTTATTAAATTCTCCAACTCGTGAATTTCATTTTTTTTCTT
>CAZDAB010000380.1:0-3759 GCA_964502855.1 uncultured Desulfobacteraceae bacterium
GTGAACACGAAATGAAGCGCAACGCAGAAATTGGACTTTTTACGAAGCCGTCAATTTTGGTTGTATCACTTGTCGCCATCTCGCTTGAGTTTGCAAAAGGAAAAACACACTGAAAAACAACCTTAACAACAACGAACTCAAAAGAGAAATCGGTCTTTTTTCAATAACCGTCCTGGTCATTGCCAATATGGTGGGGACCGGAATATTCACCACCTCCGGTTTTATCATTCAAGAACTTGGAAATCCTCAAGCCCTGCTTATCTGCTGGCTTGTGGGAGGGATCTTTGCGCTTTGCGGGGCGCTTTGCTACGGAGAACTGGGCGCCATGTACCCCAAGGCCGGAGGGGAATATGTATTTTTGAGGGAGAGTTTCGGAAAATGCATGGGCTTTCTTTCCGGCTGGATCTCCCTGATTGTTGGATTTTCCGCGCCCATCGCCGCGGCGGCCATAGCATTTGCCACTTATTTTTATCGAACCTTTTCCCTTCCCGATGGTCCTGAACTGACAGTTGCATTTCTCGGCGTCACCATTGTCAGTCTTTCATCAAAGGGTCTTTTGGCCATTGCGGTCATCATCATCTTTTCCCTGATCCACTATCACAGCCTGCTTATGGGGACGCGGGTTCAGAACGCCTTGACGCTGTTTAAGATAGGACTCATCATCGCTTTTATTGTTACCGCCCTGCTCTGGGGTAACGGCTCAATAGATCATTTCTCGTGCCATCTTGATATGCGCACTCTTTTTCAGGATAAGTTCGCGGTCTCTCTGATATTTGTTTCATTTGCCTACAGTGGCTGGAATGCCGCTGCCTACCTGGGAGGTGAGATCAAAAGGCCCTCTACAAACATCCCCCTTGCCCTTTTTACGGGCACGTTTGTTGTTCTGTGTCTTTATCTTTTGTTGAACATTGTCTATGTGTATGCACTGGATGCAAAACAGATGAGCGGAATCATTGAAGTGGGTGCAACATCCGGGGTCTTTTTGTTTGGCGAACATCTGAGCAGATATTTCAGCGGCGCCATTACCATCGCACTTCTCTCTGTCTTAAGCGCCATGATCATGACAGGGCCAAGGGTCTATTATGCCATGGCAAAAGACGGCGTTTTTTTTGAGCTTTTTGGCAAGGTGAATGGTCTTCGCAGGACGCCGGCCTATTCCATTTTCTTACAGGCAGGCATCGCCATTCTCATGGTTATCACCGCCTCTTTTGACAAGCTGCTCATATACATCGGTTTTACACTTTCATTGTGTGCCATGCTCACAGTTGTGGGCATGATCGTCTTGAGAAAAACCCAACCTTCTCTTGATAGAAGTTATAAGACATTTGGTTACCCGGTAACGCCATTACTGTTTATCTTGGGAAATCTCTGGATTATTTATTTTTCCATTAAGAACAAACCCATTACATCCTTGTTTGGAATGGGTACAATAGGTTTAGGGCTTTTGGTCTATCTCTATTTCAGCAAGCCAAGGAAAAATCATGAAATATAGAAGTTTGATATTCTTTTTTTTAATAATGGCTTTTATGTTACCCTCACTACTTTATGCCCATGGTGTGACGAGCAAAATAGCCACCGGAGGAATTGTTGTCAGCGCAATGTATGACACAGGCGAGGCCATGGATTATGCCAGGGTAACCATTTCAGCACCGGGTGCGAATTTAAAATTTCAGTCCGGAAGGACGGATAGAAACGGTAGATTCTGTTTCTTTCCCGATGTTAGCGGTGATTGGAATGTGGTGGTCGATGACGAGATGGGGCATCGATTGAAGGTTACGGTGCCGGTTGACGAGGCGATGGCTTTGCAATCGAACCGGGAAAACAAGAATGCAGGTCGAGGCTTTTTTACCCGATGCGAAAAGGCCGTCATGGGTGTCTCTATTATCTTTGGGATATCAGGAATTCTATTTTGGTGGAAAGGGAGAAAAACCAAAAAATGATGAACTCGTAAAAAGTCCGATTTAGACGGTTTTGTAAAAAATTCAAATTCAAGGCGTGCAAATTTTGTAATCATGAGGCGTACTTATCGTACGTTGAATGATTGCGAAATGCAGCACAACGCAGAAGTTGGACTTTTTACGAGACCGTCAAAAATAAATCATTTTATCGGCTTATTGAAATAAACAGACACAACATATTTTTTTAATTACACAACATACACCGTTTACCGCAATAACTTCATTTCATCTAATATCTCAATAAATTACGGAGCTGAATCAACATAATCATTTAATACACCAGAACGTATTGAAAAGTTTGCCTTTCACCTCCCAAACAATCCATAAATTTCTTGAATTAAACCCTCAAGAAATTCCACAAGTTTGCCGATATTTCTGAATAATCCCTTCCGTGATATTTAAATTCGATATCACAAACATAAAAACCGACTTCAAAATACAGGATAAATTGCAGTAATCTCAACCCACGAGGTTTAAATATTTTGATTCCGAAAAGCCTTTATCTCTCGCCGTATGCCAAGGTGATAGATGGCAGAAATTGCAAATTCAGTGAGATTAAAAAATAACAGACTCGAAAGTTTTCATAAGGATTGAAGCCTTCTGATAGACAGGCCTTATCTCGGGTGGTAAGGTTAATGGCCGACACATTTTGCGGTCGGCCATTATTATAATTGATTTCACCCGTGCTTATTTATTTTGGTTCTGTGGCCTTGGAAGGCCTATAACAGTACCTTCGCGGCGCTGATCCGCACCGCCATACTGCTTACCGGTTTGGAGGTCAATTACAATCGCCTGCACTGATCCTATTGAAGATGGATCTCGAAATTCATGTCCTATCTTTTCAAGTTCCTGAATAACTTCTGTTGAAAAGCCTTCTTCACGCTGAATAGATGCTTCCGTTGGGTTACTCGTTGTTGACGAAATTCTTGGGGCATCGATAGAATCTTGAATACTCATCCCGTGATCGATGAGATTAAGAGTGATCTGAAAGACAGAATTGATAATAGTTGAGCCGCCTGGGGAGCCATATGCCGCGATAGGACTGTCGCCTTTGAACAGAATACTTGGTGACATGCTGCTTCGCGGACGCTTAAACGGTGCAACATCGTTTGCACCAGGATCGAAATCAAGATCACCGGGAGGATCAGTCCCAGCCCTCGGGGTGAAATTGAAGTCCGTAAGCTCGTTGTTCAGCAAGAATCCAAAGCCGGGGACCAAGATACCTGAGCCCCATCCTGCTTCGATGGTGGTGGTGTATGAAACAACATTACCCCATTTTTCCACCACTGAAAAATGTGTCGTGTGGCCGTGATCTGGCTGAGGTGTCAGCGAGGCCAGCTTCAAACTCCTATCCAGAGAAACTGAATCAAAAGGGCGAGGATCATTTGGGAAAACTTCAGGCATACGAGACTATCCGGATCAATCAAAGCGCTTCTCAGGCAACACGAGATGTCAAAAATCTATCCATCTTAGTTTTAAGTGATCATAAGGTTGTTCCTTTCCCTAATTCGCTATCTACTAAGAAATAACCGCCGTGGGTTTTTACTATGCCGTGAACCACAGAAAGCCCCATTCCTGAACCCTCGCCTACTCCTTTAGTGGTAAAATATGCGTCGAATATCCGTTCCAAGATCTTGGGTTCAATACCATGACCTGTGTCACTTACTGTCAGTCTTATATATTTCCCAGGGGATAAGTCATGATAATGAATTGCGGAACACTCATCCATTTCAATATTTTTAAGGCTAACCTCAATGCCGTTGAATTAAGGTTTTGATAAAAATTATCTCTTGTATTTTTG
>CAZDAB010000381.1:0-3735 GCA_964502855.1 uncultured Desulfobacteraceae bacterium
ATTTTCTTTACCCACCTCGCCCTTGGGGCCATGCGGAAAAGACTTATTCAATAAATGAAATGGGTGACCTTTAATGGGTGAGCTTTTGCAATGACTCCGCGTATCCTTTATGGGTATTGATCTTTTCGATAACGGAAGTCAAACCGTCCATCCTCGCTTTTGATTGAATGCGAATTCCTTTAACGTATCGGCAAGTCGTTTCATTTCTATGGGTTACAGTTATTTGTCATTTTTAGATGCCATTGCCTGCCGCATTTTTTTCGCCAAATCACTCATGGGCTCGGGGGGTTCACCCTGTGCGTAATTTTTCCAGGCGCCATCGTCTTTAGCATTCCCTGGGGCAAGGACAATCTTTCGGTCACGGGGATGAATTTCCGCCACGGTTACCGAAAACGAATCCCCGACGTTGAGTTTTTCGATCAATCCCGGGTTTTCGGCCTCGCTGATTTTCGATTTCGGCAGAAGCCCGGTGATGCCGGGAGCCAGTGAAACAAAATAACCAAACTTTTCTTTTTTCTCCAAGGTCCCTTTGATGACCTGGCCGACACTGAATTTGTCGGTCACCTCCAGCCAGGGGTCTCCCTGGGCATCTCGGATGCTGAGGGAAATCCGCCGCCCTTCTGTATCGAGTTCTTTGACCAGAACGGAAACCGTTTCACCCGGGGTTACCACGTCTTCAGGGTTGACAATTCGCTTGACATAGCTCATCTCGCTGATATGAACCAGGCCCTCTATGCCCGGGGCGATCTCAACAAAAACACCAAATTTCATGCACCGGGTGACTTTCCCGATCACCTTGTCTCCCGGCTGAAACTTTTCTGTCACCGTATTCCAGGGATCACTGTCAATCTGTTTCATGGACAGGGAAATCTTTTTTTGATTCTTCTTGTCACCGTCCCCTATGGCGATTACCTTGACCAAAACCGTATCACCGGGGCGGACAATTTCTTCAGCTGTTTTCACCCGGGACCAACTCAGTTCGGAAATGTGAACCATGCCTTCGACGCCGGGGATCAGTTCGACAAAAGCCCCGTAAGGCATGAGTTTGGTGACTCGGCCTTCAAAAATATCGCCCGTGTTTAATCTGCTGAAAAAGGCTTGTTTTTCTTTTTCCATGGCCCGGGCGAGAAGCTTTCGGCGGGAGACAACGATGTTTCTCCCGTTTTTCTCGAATTGGGTAATCAAAAATTCATAGGTCTGTCCCACGTAATCTTCAGGCGTTTCCACATAGGTGACATCGATCTGACTGATGGGACAAAAGGCGCGTCTCTGAAGTATGTCCACGTGGAAACCGCCTTTACAGATTTCACTTATTTTCCCTTGTACGGGGATGGCATTTTCAAACGCATCATTTAGGAGTTCAAGTCCTCCGATACCGGAAATTGCTCTGGAAAGGCGTATTTCATGTTCATCAATCCCCACCACATACAACTCAATTTCATCGCCTTTACCAAAGGGCATGTTTCCCTCGTCGTCTAACAGTTCCGCCCGTTCAACGATTCCGTCAACCTTTGCACCGGTGGTTATAAAAACCGAATCTTTTCCGATGGAAATAATTTTCCCGCTGATCTTGTCTCCGATCTTAAGATCGTCTTTCATGCCGGAGCTGTAAGATTCGAAAAGATCGGCGAAGCTTTCCTCCCCGTCGTCCGGGTTTTCAGTGTTGAGATCGTCTGACATGTCTCTGCTCCAAAAAAAAGAGTTATGGTTATCATCGTATTTAACAGTGGTTATCGATTATTTTTCTTTTTCTGCTTCTCCTTCCTCTTCTCTTTTATTGATTTGTCCGGCTTCTTTTTAATATCTTTTTTTGTGTCCCTCGGCTTTCCCATTTTGATCCTCCTGAATAAAACAATAAAGTCTTAGAATCGCAATGACCCTATCATACAATAGAGACTTAAATTTTATGTCATCCCGCAAATCCCGTATTTTTCCAAAATCATTTTGAATCATATTAAATATGGAATAATCAAGCAAACAGCAAAACCCCAACTCTCTACCTGAGAAATGGGGCTCTTTCTATCATCATATCTGTTCACCCTTTCCTAAAAATTAAAGGAAAAATTCGAACATTCTTGACAATTTTACTCTTATAAAATTATTTGTCAAGAATTTTAGGGTATTAAGAATTATCGCTAAATTTAACAAAACCGAATCATTTCAGTTGTATTCACGCCTATTGCGAAATGGTATGAAAATCAAAAGAAAAAATCAGTTAAATACTCGAAAATTTTTATCCTCTTTTAATAGACCGGCCCTTTATTAAATCTTAAACTATTTTACATCGTGTAAAAAATACTGACACCAATTCCTTCATATCCACGATGAAAAGCGAATGGATCCCCGCCGAATATAATGACTTATCAAGGTATTATTCGATCTTACCTGCACATCTATTGTTGGCATATCTTTTGCCATTCTATTTTTTAAAGTTGCGCATTAAAAAAAAAACATATAGAGGATGAAAAGATATGATTAGGGAAATCAAAAAGAATTAATATAGGATACATTCTCTGATTTTAAACAAAGGAAAGGAGGAAATGATGACAACGCTTATTATCATTGTTGGTTTTTCTATTTATTTAATCCTTTATTTAACATACGGTAAGAAACTTGAACGAGATGTGGTGAAGGCCTCAAACGAGCAAGCGACACCGTCTCATCGCATTTATGACGGTGTCGATTATATTCCGGCACGAAAGGAGGTTCTTTTGGGGCATCACTTTGCCTCCATTGCCGGTGCGGCCCCTATCATCGGACCCGCACTGGCGATCTGCTGGGGCTGGGCGCCGGCGCTTCTCTGGGTCTGGTTCGGCAACATTTTTATCGGTGCCGTCCATGACTATCTGTCGTTGATGGCATCGGTTCGCTATGACGGGAAATCGGTGCAATTCGTTGCCACCGATCTTATCGGCAAGCGGACGGGTTATGCGTTTTACTGGATCGTTTTTTTCCTGTTGATCCTTGTGGTCGCCGCCTTTGCGGCCATTATCGGCGGGATGTTCGTAAGAACGCCGGCCATTGCATCGGCGTATCTCTATAAAATCATTGCCGCCCTGATCCTGGGGGTGTTGATCTACCGGGTGAAGATGAACTTCGGCTTGGCAACGATCATCGGTATCGCCATGCTTGGCTTCGCCATCTGGCTCGGCGTCGAGACACCCATCGTGGCGTCCTATATGACCTGGATGTGGGTCTTCTTTTTCTACATCTTCATCGTATCTGCGATTCCCGTAAATGTCCTGCTCCAGCCCAGGGATTATCTGAACTCCTGGCTGCTCTATGCCGGACTTGTACTGGGATTCGCGGCGGCCATGTTTGCATTCAAAGGTTTCGAGGTTCCTGCATTTGCCGGCTTTTCCCCGGTGCTGCTGGGGGGTAAGCCGACGCCTTTCTGGCCGGCGATTCCCCTCGTTATTGCCTGCGGTTCGCTGTCCGGATTTCACTCACTGGTGGCTTCGGGAACATCTTCAAAACAGCTTGACAAAGAAACCGACGGCCTTTTGATCGGTTACGGCGCCATGTTTCTGGAAGGATTCCTCTCGACGATTGTCGTTGTGGCCATTGCCGGTTTCGGCTATACGGCCCTCAAGACGGCTGCTGCGGCAAAGGCTGTGGAATTCACCCTTAACGCATCCAATTGGGGAGCAACTTTCACAGGTATCTCAGGGAAATTGGGGCTTTCCAAGGCCAACCTCTTTGTCCAGTCTTATGCCGACATGGTGAGCGCTACAT
>CAZDAB010000382.1:0-3706 GCA_964502855.1 uncultured Desulfobacteraceae bacterium
AACAGGCATCGGATCGATTGCGAACCGCCGGGAGGCTGATCTCCCATGAACTGAAACAGGTGCCCACGGCGAACTGGTCCGAAGTGCTCGCCCGGCATGCAGAAATCTACCAGGTGGACTTTGCTCTCTTACTTAAAGGCGGTTCCCGTTGTTTATCAAAGGATATGGATATCCCTGAGGCTGTGATGAAAATGGTCACGGGCGCTTTCCGGCAGAAATCATTAAAGGGCGAGTTTTTACTGCCGCGCAAAGACCGCGATAAGCATGGCAAAAAGCATCGCTTCATGATGCGAACGAAAAATCCCACGCGATACTGGGCCGGGGTTCGGATCCCGGTGTCCCTTAACCCATCGCGCCCTCCGGTGCGCGCCGTACTTCTGGCCGTGTCGGATTCCATAACGGGAAACGGCTTTTTTTTCGATCCCCTGCCGTGGATTATTGTGGCGGCGGCGGTGATGCTTATTTCGGTGTTGTTATGGATACCTTTGGTGAGAAACATCACCGGGCCGCTTGCCCGGATGACTCGCGCGGCAGAGGAAATTGCCAGGGGAGGGTTTGATGTGCGCATCAATGAAGCGCGGGCCGATGAAATCGGGCGCCTGGCAAGCGCCATCAACCACATGACTTCGCGCTTATGCGGGTTTGTGAAAGGCCAGAAACGTTTTTTGGGTGATGTGGCACATGAACTGGGCTCCCCTATCGCCCGGATTCAGATCGGGCTCGGCATACTGGAACACCGCGTGGATACAACGAATCGAAAGCAGGTAGCCGATGTGATGGAGGATGTGACACACATGTCGAACCTGGTCAACGAACTGCTTTCCTTTTCACGGGCCGAAATGGACACGGCAAAGGTTATGCTCAAGACAATTGAACTGCTTCCCGTATTGGAACGGGCGGTGCAACGGGAGAGCATGCCCGAAACGGAGATTATCACGAAAATCGATCCCAAGATCCGGGTTATCGCGGATCCCGAGCTTCTGGCCCGAGCACTGGCCAATATTATCAGAAATGCCGTAAAATACGCCGGAGACGCGGGACCGATTCAGGTCTCAGCTATAAGAAAAGGAAGTAAAATAGAGATCCAGGTCAAAGACTCCGGTCCCGGCGTGACCGATGACCTTGTGGAACAGCTTTTCGAGCCTTTCTTTCGCCCCGAACCCTCTCGGGATCGCTGTTCCGGCGGCGTCGGCCTTGGGCTTGCCATCGTAAAAACCTGCGTTGAAACGTGCAAAGGCACTGTTTCCGCCCGAAACCTTAAACCCAAAGGATTTGCGGTAACAATCACCTTAACGTCCGATACTTGAAAATCACTTGCCGGAAGGTTTTGAAACGGCTTCTACGCATTTCACAAGACAGGCGCCGATCTTCGTAACAGCCTTTGTCCCAATCTCTCACTCGTTCTCTATTCCTGTAAGCCACTCCTCGTCTGTGCACAGGGTCATGTGGAAATCGGTTTGGTTTCTAATCCTCTTTGATCCGTCCAATAATTTCCCTCTGTCTGTAGATCACATAGCTCGTAATCACCGATTCTTGCTGGTAGGAATTTTCGGTTTGGCCCCAATCATACTTAATCCCATATAAAATGATTTTTCCTGAGGGCCGGGGATGGACAGTGGTGCCCACTATCATTACCGTCTTCTCAGATACCGGCAATCGAAATGACAAAGTGACCGGCTCGGGATAGCCGGGGATTTCAGTCACTTCAGGTGTAACACCCAGTCCCATACCCGTAAGCGAAATATCAATGACACGCCCTTGAGTCGATCCATCGTTCCACTCAACATCCACCTCTATGGGTTCATTTATATCCGGTTTGACCCGGTAGGCTTCTCGCCTGTTGAAGTAACTCATAAGAGAAATGTCAAGATTTTTTGCGAGGCTGCTTGGGTCTGCAAATTGAAATCGACAAATTACGTTGTTATTCGCATTTTTCAAATGTTTCAATGTAGCGTCAACCATAATTATTTTTTTGGATGGAGTCATCGAGAGTTGGAGCTTTACCCGTTCATTTAAAGCAAAATTGGGAAATCTTTGAGGGTCAAAAGCAATGGCAGCCCCATTCATGCTTGTGTTAAAAATAGCGCCGGGTAATAGCTCACGGCCGGGGAGCACCAGATTGAATTGGAAGGGAGAAAAATCTTTAGCCTTGGATCGGTATTGTTTTCGTGAATCTCTTTTAAATAACTTCATTATATTTTTTCTCAAACAGCAAATCCAAGGGAAATCGCTTCGTTAGTTATAAATCCCATAACTTTTCAATAAGTTCTGGTGTATTAAATGATCATATTGACCCGCCAACTGATAATATCATACATGATTTGTTTCGTAAAACGCAAATATTTTGGACTTCAGACTTTTAACTTATACCTAAATTGAGTTACACTGTTGTTGATTGTCTCAATCGAGATGTGCGGAAACCGAAAAAAGAAAAGGCAGGGTCATTTAGACTCTGCCTTTATCGGTTACCTGCAAACAAATGATTATTTCACAGCTTCCTTCAAAGACTTTCCTGCAATAAACTTTGGCACCTTACTTGCTGCAATATATATCTCTTCCCCTGTCTGAGGATTTCTACCTTTACGAGCCTTCCTTGCCGCCACCTTAAATGTGCCGAACCCAATCAATGATACCGATTCTCCCTTCTCCAGCGCCTTGGTAATGCTTGAAAGAACAACGTCCACTGCCGCCTGAGCATCCTTTTTGGATTTTAAGACCTTCGAAACCTCGTTGACCAAATCTCCTTTGTTCATGTTTTTCCTCCTTTTTAAAAAGTACAGATAACTTGCCTGGCATGAAATCCATTAAAATTTATAGATATCAAATTCGTACTGTAAATATCAAGCCATTATCATCTCGCAGATATCAAATTAGTGTTTTATCCATAGTCCCGCAGTAAATAAACACAAGATTATAGTTTTTTGGCCCTGTTGGCAACAGGATTTTGAATGAAAATTTATCGAGCCGGGGTTTGACCTCAGTCCCAATGCTTATCCATATGTTCCTTTAAGAACTAAAAAAAGCTGTGGACGACCTTTCCCTGCCTTTCATCTATTTTCTTAAAGGCACCTTCAATAGCACGCTCTAAAACTTCAAATTTTATCGGCTTACAAAGAAGGCCATCAAAGCCCATCTTTTCAAGCTGATCAGAATCAACCTCTGTAAAACCACCAGAAAAAGCATAAATAAGAGTCTCTGAGGTTCTTTCTCTAATTCGCATACACAATTCAATGCCATCCATCTCTGGCATTCTTAAATCCGTTATAATAAGTGGAAACTTTTCATTCTCTAATATTTCCAAAGCCTCTTTCGCATTTTTAGCAAATTCAGGGTCGTATCCAAGCTTAACAAGATTTATTTCCATTATTTCCCTTATAGATTCTTCATCGTCCACAACTAATATTTTTTTTGAAAGCGTCGTCATTTAACTCCCTTTCTCGTCTATATCAGCCCCCGGCAATGCACGATTGCTTACCTTAATACTGCGTTTCCAAAAATTAAAGGTTTATAAACGAAATCAATTCTGATATATTTTGTTAAGATAAAATCCGTTAAATTTAATAAATATCAAACTCGGGCTGTAAATATCAAGTCAAGATTGTTCTAAAAACATCCATTTTATCTCAGATCTGGCATTTGTCGTTATACCTTAAATTAAGGAGGCATAAAATGAAGGTTCTTGTACTCTATTTTTCCAAAGGCGGAA
>CAZDAB010000383.1:0-3688 GCA_964502855.1 uncultured Desulfobacteraceae bacterium
TCACCCCTTGCTGGTTTCTGTATCCGAGGGACTTGCCGAACAAGGCTTTATCACGTTAAGATTCAATTTCCCATACAAAGAAAAGGGAATAAAACGACCGGATTCACAAGGGAAACTGATTCAAACATGGTTATGTGCATATGATTTCCTGAAAACCGGGTATACATACAACATCCATACGGTCATCGCCGTTGGCAAATCCATGGGAGGTCGTGTGGCTTCCCAGATGGTTGCTCAAGGACTGATGGATGTGGATGGTCTGATATTCCTGGGATATCCTCTGCATGCCCCGGGTAAAAAGGATGCGCTAAGGGCTGCGCATTTGTATGATATAAAAATTCCGGTATTGTTCTTTGCGGGCACCAGAGATTCATTATGTGATCTCAGCCGGCTCAATGGCGTTTTGGATAAGCTGACATGCAAATGGGATTTGAAAATAATTGACGGTGGGGATCATTCATTCAAGTTGCTCAAATCCGATCCGCGCACCCAAAAGGATGTTCATATCCAGGTTCTAAGAAAGTGTCTGGATTGGTTGAATACGGATTGATGCATAAGGTTTTCATTATAGCGTTTTAACGGATTTGAGAGAAATTAACATGGGCATGAGACCCTTAATTGGGGTGGCTGTTATTGTCATTAAAGATAATAAGGTATTGCTGGGTAAACGAAAAAACGCCCACGGAGCCGGAACCTGGGCATTCCCGGGCGGCCATTTAGAATTCAACGAGTCCATTGAAGAATGTGCCAAACGAGAAGTCTTTGAAGAAACCGGAATACATATCAAAAATATCAAAACCGGCACGTTTACCAATGACATTTTCCGAAAGGATCAAAAGCATTATGTCACCCTATTCGTGATTTCAGAATATAATAAAGGTGCTCTTGAGTTAAAAGAGCCGGAAAAATGTGAAAAATGGGACTGGTTTCTTTGGAATGAGTTGCCTGAGCCAAGGTTTTTGCCGTTGGAAAATTTGTTGAAGCAAAAACGGGCATGTTTACAAATAAAAAAATCGACCGCTGGTTTGGGTTGACTTGTTTCCATATAAGGATTGAACGGCCTGTTCCATGCGAGCAGTTTCTTTTCATCCGACAGAAAGCCGAAGTGGCTTGCGCGTTTCCGTCTGGAGAGCCGACCGTTGTTTTGCAACCAGAAGCGAATAAAGAGGTCGATCTGCCGGTCGGGCATATCCACAATCTCCTGGATAGCCCTCTTAGTCTCATCACAGGGTTTTTCAGCATGGATGCCGATATGGGAAACATGACGCCTTCGGGTGTAAAGCCAAGCCTACTTTACTCCGAAGCTTACAAAAACAAAAATGATGCGGCGAAAAGAGAGCATCAAATTAAAGGATGGTGTCCAGTCACGAAAAGAAACTATCGCATATCCAAAAATCCAAGGCGAGTTTACCCTCCTTCAGATAGGTTCAGGACAAGTTCGCGAAGCCGAAGGGAGTTCGTGCTGGGTAGCCAAGCAAATCAAGGGATTAAGCAATTTTTGTCGAGCTTTTTTTTTCGTTTTTCGTCCAGACAGCACTCTTAAAATCATTACGCAGAATGAATTTTACAAACAAATGATATCTTTAATGCATTAAGATCTCACAACAAGTTACATTATGATACTATCATCTATTTCATATCCGATCGACCGATATCCAGAAAGTCTTTTTTTATGCATTTTTTCCAACATGGGCAACTCAAGGTCTGAATAATCAAAAATTAAGACCTCATTTTTCATTTCATACAGACGATGCAGCCTGCCCGCATACTGCGCTATCGTCCCTTTCCATGATACCGGGAGAGTCAGAAAAAGCGTATCCAATCGGCTATCATCAAATCCTTCGCCCAGATAACGACCGGTTGAGATAATCAACCGTTCTTCGTCATCCTGAATCGATTGGAGTTTTTCTGTTACTATACGGCGCTGCTTTTCCCCCATGCCGCATCTCAGAATCAAGAGGTTTCGAGTATGCGGGGAAAGCATAGAAGCCAGTTTCTAAAGATGACGGATTCTTTCTGTTAATACTATAGGGGATCGCTTTCGGCTAATGGCATTGATCACATCTGTAACAATCATTTGATTGCGCTCTTCATATTCGATCATCGCATTATAGATTTCATGGATTTGAAGCGTTTCCTTATTCAGAAGTTCAGTAGGTAGACTGAATTTCGTTTTACGGATAAACACTTTGTGGTGGAACGGCCGCTGAATGGCTTGCTTTCAAACCGCTTCGGAAATACATCTTCCCTTCCTCGAAAGAGAGAACGGAATAAAGCAATTTTTTCTTGCTCCGACGAAAGTTCTGTAATTAGGAAATCCGATGGAGCGGGTTCATCTATTTCATTATTAAGAAGATGATACCGTTTCTCCCATAACTGATCCAAATATTGAAGCAGTTGTTCTTTTTTTGCTTCAAGTTCAGACAATTCTTTTTCGGCTTTTGCTAATCGGAAGTTTATTTCTGATATTTTATCCATGGATTCATTGGAGTTCCTAAAAATCGACTTTTCGCTGATGATCTTTATTTAATTTCTTACTCTTTTTTTTGTCAAAGAAAAAGGAAAAGCTCGATCTCGTGTGTGTGGATTTATGTGTAAAGATTCTCCAAAATCTGATAGAATGTATAAAATTAACTTCGATATCAATAGGTTGTAATAGACAAACTACGGTTGCACCTTTGAATGCCTTACCAATGAACCGCTTATGGGTATGAAATATCTGACCTAATTTTCTGAAAACACAACTATTTCTCGCAACACAAAAGCACTTGACATTACCGTTCTTTATCGTATGATATATCATCTGATGGGTCGCATATTATGAATTCCGATTCGTTCAGGCCTATTTTAGATCTGAAAGGAGATAAGCATTGAATCGTCATGCAGACATTCCCCAATTGGTCCGTGAGCTTCGGAAACGAACCGGGCTCACTCAAGAGAAATTTGCAGCCAAGCTCGGAGTGACCTTCCCGACCATCAACCGCTGGGAAAATGGCCGATCCAAGCCATCGCCGTTGGCGCTGAAGCAGATCGAGGAACTGCTTCGCAGCATGGGGGATTGGGGCAGCGATCTTCTCGGCGAGCTTATTCGTCAGGATACACTATAACAGTTACCGAATGAGCAAAATAAAAAGAAGGTTCCGGAGAAGATACGATGACAACAAAAATGACCAAGGAACTCATTGACCGCATTTTTAAAGAGCCGGGCATAAAATACGAACTCACCGAATTTGAAACGCTGGGAAAGCCCTTTCACGAAATCCTTTCGATTTACCCGAAAACCGTTGAAACCGGCCGCGATGCAGGCAAGACTGAGTATTACCTGAAGAGCTTTGTCCCCTTTTCTTCAGGCAAAGAAGAGGTCCAGGTCCATGTGGAAGGCGGCAAATCGGCCCCTGAAGAGATTGTCCGGCAGCTTTGGGTATACAAGCTGATCCACCAATACGGTTACCAGGCAGACGAGATCGATCTGGAACAGAGCGTTCAGTTCGGCACCAAAGTGGGTACCAAAGCCGCTGACATCATCGTTTACACCGACGCCACCAAAGAGACACCCAAGATCATTGTCGAATGCAAAAAACCCAAGCGCAAGGACGGTATCGGTTCAGAATCAGGAGATCTGGCAGGATTTCATCCGTTCGATGATTCCGCCGGGCATCACCCAGTTTTTCTTTTTTGATGGGGAAAA
>CAZDAB010000384.1:0-3687 GCA_964502855.1 uncultured Desulfobacteraceae bacterium
CCGTGGTGGCTTTCGGCACGTCCGCGCCGGAACTGTTCGTCAATATCGTTGCCGGCGCCAAAGGTACCACCGACATCGCTATCGGCAACATTTTGGGAAGCAATATCGCCAATGTGTTTTTGATTCTGGGAATATCCGCCATCATTTATCCGCTGGCCGTATCCAAAGGCACTGTTTGGAAAGAAATTCCATTCAGCCTGTTGGCAGCCGTGGTTCTTGCGTTTCTGGCCAATGACCGGCTCATCGACAAGCAGAATCATTCGGTTCTTTTACGGTCGGACGGTCTGATCCTCCTTTCATTTTTTGTTATATTTCTATACTATTCCACAACTATTGCTTTTGAAATAAAAGGGATCGATGATCACGCACCCGCAAAGGCGCATGGAACCATTAAATCCATCGGGCTGATGATCGTGGGATTGGCCGGCTTAGTCATCGGCGGGGAATGGATTGTCAACGGTGCCGTGAATATGGCTTTAAAACTGGGCTTGAGTCAGTCCACGATTGGGTTGACGGTGGTGGCAGTGGGTACGTCTCTGCCGGAACTGGCCACTTCAGCCATGGCCGCCTATCGTAAAAATGTCGATATTGCAGTCGGCAACGTCGTCGGTTCCAATATTTTTAATATTTTTTTTATCCTTGGTATAAGCGCTATTATCCATCCCTTGCCATTTACCAGTGCAAACAATGTTGATATCGGCATGGTAATCCTGGCAAGTCTGTTGCTGTTTGTCTTCATGTTTACCGGAAAAAAACGCTCGCTGGACCGCTGGGAGGGTATCGTTTCCATATGCATATACGTCAGTTATATCGTTTTTATCATTTATCGATCTGGCAGATAGTCTAAAAAGGAGAGGGTGTGGAATCCTTCCATATGCTTCGTTATTAAGGGCTCGTAATGGTTCACGATGACTTCGCCCTTAAGTACCTTGTCGGAACGTAGTGGAGATCCCGATCCTTAACCAAAAATCAAACAGTGCCCCCCTTTTCACCATTTTCAATACCTTTTTTATCTTTGGGCATGGAACGAATATGGACATCCATCTGTGGAAATGCGATCTCGATATTTCGTTCCCTGAATAACCTGTCCATGGCAAAACGAATGGCCGTAGAGGTAGTTTGATAATAATCGACGGTGGTCCAGTAGCGCAAAATAAATATCAGCGCACTGTCCCCGTAATCGTCGAAGAGCACATCGGGTTTGGGTTTTTTCAGCACATTCTTGGTTTGATTCACAATTTCCAGCAGCGTTTGGCGCACCAGTTCGATATCCGAACCGTAAGCCACCCCCACGCTGATCTTACGGCGCAGGCTGGGCTCCTTGAAACTCCAGTTGGTAACCTGGCTGCTGATGAACTCCGAATTGGGAATGATGAGGGAAGCGTTGTCAAAGGTCTGAACCACCGTAGCGCGAACATTTATCTTTTTGACGGTTCCCCAGGTACCCTGAACTTCCACGGCGTCTCCTACCTGAATGGGTCGTTCAAAAAGCAAGATGATACCGCTGACAAAATTGTTGAAGATGGCCTGAAGACCGAATCCGATGCCGATACTCATAGCACCAAACACCACTGCCAGTGAAGTCGTACTAACACCCAAAATACCTAACGCCATAACCAGTCCCAGGCCCCACATCGCGTAAATTGAAATCGTAGTGATGGAATCTTGAAGTCCCGGATCTATATCACTTCTGACAAATATTTTTTCCGCTATGATATATCTTCCAAGTCGCGTTAAAATAAGGGTCAAAAAAAGAATCAAAACGGCAAAAAGCATACCCAATGGACTCAAACTGATTTTTCCGATGGAGAAAGATTTATTAAGTATCGCGATGATAAAGGCAAAAACATTTTGCTTGGTGCTCCAGGCCAGGATCAGTGCCACGAGGAAACCGCAAAACCACAATAACCAGCCTATAGAGACGAACAGTCGCTGGATCGGATAAACGGGCGGCGGCTCATCATCGCTGATAACCTCTGACGGCTGATAGTCGCTGCGCCACTCGATGATAACATTAAAAAGAATGACCGCCCAGAACAGGACCGCCAAACTTCTGGTCCAAGATACCAGCCAGTAAAGGGCCATGGCCGGGTAACCGGAAAGCTCGATGATCAGTGCGCCCAAGGTGATGACATAGGTGAGCATCATCAGAGGGGTGTAAGAAATTATCTTGGGCGTTGGCCGGTCCTGAACTAACGGCTGATTTGAATTTCGAATCGATCGCCAGAAAGTAACGCAACAGGCCATCAGATAAATTTCGATAAAGAGCCTTCCAGCGAAAAGAATGAAACTGTCTACGCCCACGGCCCACTGGATGACAACGTAAGCAACGGCAACATAACGTACCCATAGGGTCATCCGGTGAATTTTATGCTCCAGTTCTTGAGAAATGAAAAGGTTATCGTCATGCTGCCGGAATTTTAAAAAGTCGAGCAGCCAGCGAGAAAACAAGAATATCAGCAGAATGTTAAATAAAGGTTGGTAAAACGGGAAGCGATAATGAGAAAATTGAATCATGTTATAGCTATACAGGAATAAAAGAATCCCAAGAAGAATAAGGGAGCGCCGGATCAATCTTACACAAAGAAATCGCCAGCGGTGCGTCGGAACAAAGGGATGTTTTTCGTAGTTGTAGCAGTATCTACGTAGGCGGACGACCAGCGATGCGGCGACTGCTGTTAAAAATGTCAGGATCAAAAGGGACATGGCGGTGGTTTCTCGGATGCGCCGGCCTTCACCCTGCCAAAAGTCTTTTTGGAAAGGTTTGACAAGGTTTGCCGCCAATACCACAACCTCTTTGACAACGGCATCTTTTTTAAAGACTTTTAGCAGCATGTACTTCCTGCTGAATAATTCCCGAGCGTTACGGCTTTTTATCTGCTGTTCGAGTTTTCCATTGAGTTGAGATGCGGATTCCCTGACCGTTTCAAGTTGTTTCATAACAGGATCTAAACGTTCATGCAGATTCTGAAGAGCGATGTGTTTTTCGGACAGAATACGATCCAGTTGAACAAGGGCATCCAAAAGAGAAGCTTTTTCTGATTTTGGCCAACCGCTGCTTTTGATTTCAGCCCCTTGTTCGGCACTTAAATTGATCTGATCCTGTGTCTGCTGGCGGAGTTCATTCACAGAGTCCCGTCTTTTAGTGAAATCTTTGATTTTATCGTCAATGGTATCCAGCGCCAGCCGGTTCTGATCCAAAGCTTTTTCCAGGTCAGTGACGGGCGTTGCCGGCTGGAGCAGAAGATTACTTTGGGCCGAATTTTGAATGTTGTAAGCATTAATTTCTATTAAAACGGCTTTTTGTATGATGTCGAGACGACCGAGCCGATATTTTAATTCCTCAAGGCTGGTGGTTTCAACTAGAACGGCGTTTTTAATCGCCCGCAAAAACTCGGTACTGTTGTACTCCGGGCCTTTCTCCAACTTCTTTTTGCCTGCCTCTGTTCCTGCCGCAACGGCTTGGACAAACAATAAGAAAAACAAAAGAAACGCCCACAGAATTCTGCATTTAAATCTTTGCCGCTGACCCATTGCCACAACTCTCTATTTTGCCCAAAATTGCAAATTTATTTTTTCGTGAAACCTTAGCCCTCATTCTGATACGATAGGAAGTTTTCAAGGCCTTTGGCATAAAATTTTTCAATGTATTCCTTGACCATTCGTCGGGCCGAAAATTTTGCTGAA
>CAZDAB010000385.1:0-3672 GCA_964502855.1 uncultured Desulfobacteraceae bacterium
TCGCAGCAGTTTTGACGTCAGTATAATCCCGCATACTGCAAAATTGACAACCATAATACTTAGCAAAGTCGGGGATTCCGTCAACATTGAAACGGACATGATCGGAAAGTATGTTGAACGCTTTGTTACAGAAATACAAAGCTATAATAAAGCAAATCAAACCGGGCGGTCGATAGATAAGCAATTTCTGGCCAAAACCGGCTTTATTTAAATCCATTACCTAATTTTACGTCTCGGAAATTCTACAATTTATTGAAAATAAATGTATTTTTTAGACTTATATTTTTAACTCGAACATGGAATGATGGAATGATGATTTAAAAAAGATGACATTCCTCTATTTAATTCCTGTCAAGAGGAATTTTACAATAACCCAACTTTCCATTTTCCCAGAACCCAATATTCCAGTGTTCCAATATTCCAACATTCCAATTGTGAGCGAAGCGAACTAACTTAAATTAAGGAGAAAATAATTTATAATGTCACTTATATCCACTGAAGATGCTATTAAAGAAATAAGGGCCGGACGTATGGTCATTCTTGTTGATGATGAAGACCGAGAAAATGAGGGCGATCTTACAATGGCGGCCCAAGCGGTTACACCTGAAGCCATTAATTTCATGACAAAATACGGTCGGGGACTGGTATGTCTTTCCATGACCGGAGAAAAGATCGACTCTCTTGGCCTTCCGCTCATGGTCGACAACAATACATCACGGTTTCAGACCGGTTTTACCGTATCCATCGAGGCTCGATGCGGCGTAACCACGGGTATTTCTGCCGCGGACCGCGCCACCACAATCCTTACGGCTGTGGCGGATGATGCCAAACCGAGAGATCTTGTCCGGCCTGGACATGTATTCCCCTTGAGGGGCAAAAAAGGCGGAGTGATGGTGCGTGCCGGTCAGACGGAAGGATCTATAGATCTGGCGCGTCTTGCCGGTTTAAAGCCTGCCGGCGTAATTTGTGAAATCATGGACGAAGACGGCACCATGGCCAGAATGCCGGCTTTGGAAAATTTCAGTAAAAAACATGATATAAAAATATGTGCCATCGCCGATCTCATTGAATACCGGATGCGCACCGAATCATTTGTGAGAAGAGCAGCGGAAACGGTTGTCCCCACTTCAATTGCCGGAGAATTCAAAGCCATTGTTTATGAAAATGATGTGGATGAGTTACTTCATATCGCCATGGTGAAGGGTGAAATCGATTCCAATAAGCCTGTAATTGTTCGGGTTCATTCGGAATGTCTGACAGGAGATATTTTCGGTTCACTCCGCTGCGACTGTGGAGAACAACTCCATAAGGCCATGGAAATGATTGACAAGGAAGGATCCGGTGTATTGCTTTATATCCGCCAGGAGGGGAGAGGTATCGGCCTTGTTAATAAATTAAAAGCATATGCACTCCAGGATAACGGCCTCGACACGGTTGAGGCAAACGAAGAACTGGGATTCAAGCCGGATATGAGAAATTACGGTATCGGCGCCCAGATTCTTGTGGAACTTGGGGTTAAAAAGATGAAGCTTCTTACAAATAATCCTAAAAAAATGGTCGGCCTTGAAGGATATGGACTCAGTATTGTAGAGCAGGTAGAAATTGAGATAAAACCCAATAAATATAATATCGGGTATCTTGAGTGCAAGAAGCTTAAGATGGGCCATCTGTTAAATATTGATACAATACCCTAACTCGTGTCCATCCAGAAATGGTAGATTTTGGTTTCCGGCAAGGCCCGAGCGAGTTTTCAACCACAGGCATAGCGCGCTATTTCGAGGATTGAAAACGAGCGAGAACGCCGCCGGGGGCCAAAAGATGCCGTTTATGGATGGACACTATTTATTAAACCGGGAGGAATATAAATGCCAAAAATTCTAGAAGCTAACCTGCTGGCAGAGGGCAAAAAATTTGCACTTGTGGTAAGCCGTTTTAATGATTTTATCACCGACAGGCTTAAAAAGGGTGCCGTAGACGGACTGTTACGATCCGGTGCCCGAGACGAAGATATAGAAATTGTTAAGGTTCCCGGTGCATTTGAAATACCGTTGATTGCCAAAAAAATGGCGGCAACAGGTCGATATAGCGCCGTTGTTTGTCTGGGTGCCGTGATTCGGGGTGCAACGCCACATTTTGATTATGTTAGTGCTGAAGTGTCCAAAGGGATCGCCATGGTCAGTCTTGATTCTGAAATTCCGGTTATCTTCGGCATTGTAACAACCGACACCATTGAACAGGCCATCGAACGTGCCGGAACAAAAGCCGGCAATAAAGGATGGGATGCTGCAATAGCTGCAGTTGAGATGGCAAATTTGATGGAGATTGTCGACCGGGCATAACCATGGGAAACCGTCGCAAGTCCCGAGAACTCGCCATGCAGGCGCTCTTTTATATGGATATGAGTCAAAATGACTCAAATGAGATTTTGGAAAGCTTCTGCAATAATTTTACTCCTCCAAAGAAAATGCTTCCCTTTTTTCTTAAGCTTGTAAAAGGTGTTATGCAGGGCAAAAGTGAAATCGATTCGATCCTTGAACGTTTTTCCGACAACTGGAAGCTCAGCCGCATGTCCTGCGTTGACAGAAACACCATGAGAGTTGCCGTATATGAGCTGCTTTACTGCAATGATATTCCATATAAAGTATCCATCAACGAGGCGATTGACGTGGGAAAGAAATTCGGCACCAAGGAATCAGGCGCTTTTATCAATGGAATTCTCGACAGCATTCGCATAGCACTTGAAAAAGAAGAGATTATTGTAAAGAATAATATTCAAAAAAACCAAACCGATAAAAAATACGGGCCCAACGTGCCCGATTTTGATTACACCCGCGAGAGTTAGCTTGGTCGTTCCGTTATAATTATAATGATAAAAAACAACTCATTGAGTTTACGAATCAAATCACTAAGGAGGCTGTGTTGATTATTAAAGAACTTGTTGTTGGGCCGCTTATGGCAAACTGTTTTATTTTCGGATGTGCAGAAACAAAGGAAGGTGTTATCATTGATCCCGGGGGTGATGCCGGCAGGATTCTTCTTTCTATTGCAGATTCCGAGTTAAAAATAAAATATATCATCAATACGCATGGCCATTTTGACCATGTCAGTGCAAACGGAAAAATAAAAGATGCAACCGGCGCAGACATCCTGATCCACCCCCTTGATGCTCCTATGCTGGGTTCGCTTTCATCCAATGCCGCTGTTTTTGGGATTTCAGTTGAAAATTCTCCGCCATGTGATCAAACCATTGAAGAAGGAGATACCGTCTCTTTTGGAAAAATTGCGCTAAAGGTTATTCATACGCCGGGGCATACGCCGGGAGGGATTTCACTGTATACGGATAAAATCGTTTTTGTGGGAGATACGCTTTTTGCCGGTTCCATCGGGCGCACTGATTTTCCCGGCGGAGATTTTAACACCCTCATATCAAGTATCAAGACCAAACTTTTCAAAATGGACGATGACGTAAAAGTTCTTTCAGGACATGGTCCGGAAACAAGCATCGGCAGTGAAAAGCGCTTTAATCCATTTGTGGGCCTATTTTAAAAGATATCGGCTACTTTCGATTACTTTATTTGATAAAATAGAGGTATGTAAAAACCGAACCTGCATAAACTGGAAAAGTTACAAGTGAACTAAAGTTTGAAGTGAGCTAAAGTTAAGGAGTCGCTA
>CAZDAB010000386.1:0-3671 GCA_964502855.1 uncultured Desulfobacteraceae bacterium
GGTTGTAGCTTAATTTAAAACCGGAATCCTCCAGTTCACGCTGAACCAAGACACACGGAGTTGTAATAAGTATGAGCGATTTACAACCTGATAACATTGGATATTACGGGAAACCAATTTCGTCTTTAACTAAAGATGAATTACTGAAAGTTGTATTGGAATTATCAGAGATAATTTATAATTGTCCTGTCAAAGGCAAATGCAGTGAAATTTTAAAGCTTATAGAAAAACAATCCGGGATTAACTCAGTTGATCGAAAGGACAGTCCGAAATAGCCTTTAATCAATATACTCTTTAATAGGATTTCTAAGGAATAGATCACCGTGGCCCCTCCCATATTGCATGATAACGGGGGTAGACGTTTAGGTGTAAACAGACGCCAATTCTCTTATCATTTTCACATTCCTGAACGCAGATCTGGCAAGGACAGGAGAAGCGGAAACGATAGAAGATTAAAAACAAGAAAATCAAATTAAAATATAAACCGGCCCAAACCCTACAACAAATCCACCTTTAAAAATTGACCTCATTTTTTTTCGGATATCTTAAAATTAACAAGCATTATTGAACCGGCCTGCAATATAGTATCCATCCATATTTTACCATCCTGAATAAACCCCAAGAAATTTAAATTGCCATAGTCATGCCCAAAAATCTGTGCACAGTGCACATTTTTCTGTGCATTTTTCTATGATCTACACCCTATCAAAACCTTGCTTTAGAATAATTTCCTATTCCGCAAGGTTTTAAAATAATCACCAAGGTCCCTATATAATAAAGGTTTCCGGCTACATATGGACAATAATATGTCAAAAACTAAGCCTTGGCATATATATTGTAGAATAAAACCCGTTAAAAGACAGACGATAACTATAAACCAAAAACACAAATGTATCATTGACAGATAAAGCCTCCGGAAGCGGGGCTGATTTGATACTCGAATAAAAATGACTGGGCTCAGATAACTCGTAAACGAGAAAGGGAGTTAAATGACAATAGTTTCAAAAAAAATATTAGTCGTGGACGATGAAAAATCTTTAAGGGAAATAATGAAAATAAAGCTTGTTAAGCTTGGATATGATCCTGAATTTGCTAAAAATGGGAAAGAGGCTTTGGAAATTTCAGAGAAGGAAAAGTTTCCACTTATTTTAATGGATTTAAGATTGCCGGAGATAGACGGCATTGAATTGTGTATGCGAATTAAAAAAAGAAATCCGGAGACCGTTATTTATGCTTTTTCTGGTGTTGTTACAGAGGTTGAGTTTGATCAGCTTGAAGAAATGGGCTTTGATGGCCTTCTTTGTAAGCCGGTCCCATTTGAAGTGTTAGAGCGCGCTATTAAAGGTGCCTTTGAAAAAATAAATAAAAAACGGGAAAAGCTGTCCACATCCCTTTGCAGTTCTTAAAGGAACATATAGATAAGCCTCACCCTGCCGATTCCGTACCAAAGGAAGCTATCATGAAATCCAACATTATGTTCGTTGACGATTCAATTAGTGTGCTTAAATCCTTAAAATGGTTATTCATGGATGAACCTTACCATATTTTTCTTTTTGACAGCCCGCTTGAAGCGTTGAGCGCATTTGATTCAAAAAAATTTGCTGTCGTAGTAACTGATCAATCAATGCCGGAGATGGCCGGAATAGAATTCTTGGAAAAGGTCAAACAGAGATCGCCTGAGACAGCAGGGATTATTATGTGTGGTTTTATTGAACCCGAGACAGCTTCAAATGCTATAAATCGTGGTATTGTTAATCGATTTATCGAAAAGCCGTTTGTCAATGAGATTAAACAAGCGGTGGCAACAGCCCTTGCTTAATCCGAAATCAATATTTCAACCTCACACCGTATTTTCATTTCAACGACAGGATCTTCTATCATGAACGATTCAAGGTTAAAAACGGTGTAATAGCTATGATCGGGCCATTGAATGTTCAAGGTGATTCTGCTTTTTTATTTAACCATCAGCAAACAGACCTGCTTGAAAAGCGAGTGATATCGGTAACAATCTGGTTACATAACTATATAAACAATGAACTATAAGGAGTGTTATAATGTTTAGCAAATATATTGATATTTTGTCTAACTGCTCCAAGAATATTTTAAAACAAATGGGTAATATTGATATTTCCGATGTTACTGTCAAACAAGAAAAATCTCTATCAACAACTTATTCAATTGCCCATTCCATACATTTTGAGGATTCCAAAAATAAATTAAAAGGTGATTTCATATTAGGGTTTGTTGATGATTCCGAGGCAATACCCATTGCGGCCGCAATTGCAGAAAATATTGGCTTACCACCTATAGAGAAATTTGACGAGATAGCACCAGATGTTATTAATGAATTTCTGAACACAGTGGTGGGTCATTCTAGAACAGAATGTTACAAGGAAGGTTTGTATGTCAGCATCGGCCCACCTGTTGTGTCCCGAAATAAGAAGATAAATATTTCCGATATGAGCGACACTATAGTCTACCTGATATCTTTAGGCTTTGCACCCGGTATGATAAAATCTGATTTTAAAGCCGAAAGTTTGAGCCTTATGGTTACTTTCATAAAAACCGGTGATAACGAACTGCTGGGCAAACGGATTTTAGTGGCTGATGACTCTATGGTTATAAGGAAGATAGTGTCAGAAGCCCTTAAAAAATCAGGTGTTGAAATAGAGCAGGCAAAAGATGGTCAGGAGGCAGGGAAAAATATAAAATTTTCAAGCCGGACCTTACAATAATAGATTTAGTCATGCCGAAGATGCATGGATTGGACACTATTGTTGAAATACAGAGCTCAAATCCGGAAGCGAAGTTTATTATAGTTACTTCAACCTCCCGAAGAGACGAAATCGTTACGGCAAAATCATTAAATGTATTATCCTATCTTGTAAAGCCTCTAAAAATGGAAGAGTTATTGGTCAAGGTTAAAGAAGCATTTAAAAAAATAAATGAAAATTGAGAATTAATTTTCCCATAATATTAAAATGTTAATAGTGATTTTCGAATCCTGAGACCTGTTATTTATTTTGAAACCTGAAATCGACTTTATGGTTGTAATATCGAATTTCAATATCACGGAAGGGATCATTCACAATTAATAAAATATTTTTTAAAAAATTCTAAAAAAAATTTTGCACGAAAATTTTGCACGAAATAATTTTATCAAAACATCTTTGATAAAACCCACATTTCGGATATTGTAAACCCGTTGTAAACATTTTGCCGGTGACTTATCGCAATTTTAAGCCTTTTCGTTTAACACCCCCCTTCAGAACGGGAGGTTTTGAAACAGCTTCTACACATTAAGATGGTTTGCCAATAACAGACAGCGCTTTGTTGAAGAATATTAAATTCCATTTCAGACCCCATCCATTTATCCTCTCTATCATACAATTTGCTTTACTCTTTTCTATGACCCAACTTGGATAAGCCGGGACCAACCAGGCTAAAATCAACGGACTAAATCACCTAATATGAAAAAATTGTAATAAATATATGGTGTTTGTTTCACAATATTTAGCAACATTTTTTTTAAAATTAAGCTAACTAATTAATATTCTTATAACTAATTAAATCCATTGGTTTTGCATGATTTTTGCATCGATATAAAATGTCAATCAAATCAGATAGAAGGAGGAATACCTATGGCTTCAAATTTCCGAATTTTATTTCAT
>CAZDAB010000387.1:0-3655 GCA_964502855.1 uncultured Desulfobacteraceae bacterium
TGTCGAGGATTTTCGCGGATCCTTGATGCGCAAGAGATCGGTGCAAATCGAGTAATAAATCGCTTAATTTAGGTTTAATATTGAAACTCCCTAATTATTTCCAAAAACAACAACTATGAATATGACACCATTAAATTATCCGTCAAGCATTTTTAAACAGGAGGGGGTGGAGCGGAGCAATACCGGATAACGGGTGCCGGAGAACCACGGACTTCTTCGACAGTTTCCTTTACCAACTTTCCATCTTTCCAAATTTGCCTCCGAACTTTTTGGCAATTGGGGCCATGGGTCTCCTGAGGAATGGCTTCAACGGCATGTCCGTTTTTATCATAATAGATCAAAGGGTTGCGTTGATTGTCGCGTTTGCCATGGGAGGCGGCATTGCCTATTATTCGAAAAGCTGCCTACTTGAATTTTTTGAAAGTAGAATTATATTATCGATAGTTTTTTAGGTAACAGGTCTCCTTACTATTCATCATTTAAAAGGAAATTGTATAATATGGGAAATCAAATTAAAACAACTATTTTACTTGCAGTTATGACGGTATTCATCCTGTTGATCGGCCAGCTTTTGGGCGGGCGCCAGGGATTGATCATTGCGTTTGTTTTTGCAGCGGGAATGAATTTTGTAAGCTACTGGTATTCGGACAAAATAGTTCTTCGCATGTACAAGGCCCGTGAAGCAACGCCCGGTCAAGCCCCTGAACTTTATTCTATTGTGCAGGATCTTGCCCGGAAAGCCGATCTTCCCACCCCTAAAGTTTACATCATCCCTCAGGAGTCTCCCAATGCCTTTGCAACGGGCAGGAATCCGGAACATGCGGTGGTGGCGGTTACCCAAGGTCTGCTTAACATCATGAATCGTGAGGAACTTGCCGGAGTGTTGGGTCATGAACTTGGCCATGTGAAAAACCGTGATATTTTGATAGGTTCGATCGTAGCTACCATGGCCGGAGCCATCATGATGCTGGCGAGCATTGCGCGGTGGTCGGCTATTTTTGGAGGAGGGAGAGACGATAATAAAGGCATGGGCGGTTTCGGGTTGATCATCATGTCAATTCTTGCTCCGATAGCCGCCATGTTGATCCAAACCGCCATATCCCGGTCACGTGAATATCTGGCGGATTCATCGGGCGCGCGTTTTTCCGGAAACAGTGAAGGTCTGGCACGCGCATTGGAAAAACTGGGGAATTACTCGGCCAGAATTCCCGCCAATGTCAATCCGTCCACGGCTCACATGTTTATCGTAAATCCGCTTTCCGGGCAAAGACTGATGAGTTTATTCTCAACCCACCCGCCACTGGAAGATCGAATCGCACGGCTGAGAGGCATTCAACCCCCGAATAACACTTCAGGTCATAGCCGAGGTATGGATTTAGATAAGGGCAAAGAGTTCTGGGATCGCCTGTCCAGATAACGGATGTTATGTATGAGTCTGTTGATTAATGGTCTTTTCGCACAATCTCTGCGTTATGCTCAAAAAATAATCCTCGGAATATCAAATATATGCCTGTGGTTATTTTTTTCGAATGCCTTGATCTTGAACGAAAATCCTCATTAATCAACAGACTCATGTATAGTCTTAACTTTACCTTGGCTCCAGCTCAGTCTATAATCTTAATAATACCACCTTGAAAGGGCTGGTCCATAGCGGCCCATCTTTGTTTTAGTGTCTTTTTAAAAGAACGAAAAAACATAAATTTGTACCATAAATCCTGCCTGTCGTAACGTAGTGGAGATCCCGCTATCGGGGCCCCGCTGTGCCCTGCTTGCCCTGTAGCTCCCCGTGAAAGTACCGGGACAGGCCGGAAGATCGTACTGGAGTGGCTAATTAATTGGGAAGTCCCAAAGGCCCGGGAGTTGTTTGATACCCTTGGTTTCAAGGTGTGTGAATTCTCAACGTCTGTTTCCAAAACAGGATCGGACGATATCTGGATGAGTTATTTTCTGGATAAGACCGGGCAAAAGGAATGTTATGGAGATAAAGTCAATTTTACTTAAAATTACTAAGGGTTAAGAAATAGTCACACTCCATTTACCCCTGCCATTCGGCAGGCGGCACCGTTCGGGCCTTCACCAGGGTGAGTCCTCCGCGTCTATTCCATCGCGGCTCGTTTCCTCCGGCTTAATATGCCCTCTGCTGACTTCCGCTACACGATGGGCTTGCCTTACGGTTTGCTCACTCGGTTGTATGCCTGCTGTTGCATGCCTATCTTTGTGTTCCCGCCTCCTTGCGGAGTAAGGCTCGCCGGTGGTCAGGACTCGATAACCCACCAGCGCCGGAATTTTGGTCTACCGGTTCTCCCTTCTAATCCGGTTGTATTTCAGCGGCAACGTCCGAGGCGTAGCGGACCTCTCCCGCTGAAAGCGGGACTACTTTCAGCGCATGATCGTCAGATATACGGAGGTTAACCATTTGACGGATAGAGGACTTTATCCTGTGTTGCGGACTCGTCCCGGTCTCCCCCCGCCTCAAATCTGCCTGCCCTCTGCCTTTTGGGCACGGGGCATACCTGTACGTCGACCCACGCCTTTGCTTCCGGGTTGCCGCTCCCTTTTGGTCGCTCTCGCCTGCGGCTCTCCTTACGTTTTGCTCCAGCCCTTCAGCCGTTGCATTGCTGCAACAGACCTTGCCTTCGGCTATCCTTCCCCTCCGTCAGGGTGGATCTGGACTTTGCCCGACAATTGTGTCATAATGTCAGACAGCACCATTTAGCAGCCGGGCCAAGCCCGGCACACAACATTTCACTGTACCGGACGCGGAGGGCCGGCGTACTATCTCGGAGAATCCGTAGCAGGGCACTTTTACTTATGCGCGCCGGTAAGTTCGCCGAACCGTCAGTAAAATTATGCTTGCAAACTTTCCAAGTATGATGTATCGTCATACCGGAGGTGATTAAAATGGCAGTATCGAAAATCGCAATTACAATTGACGACAATACACTTAAACGGCTCGATATTCTCGTTAAATCGAAATTTTTTCCAAACCGCAGCAAAGCTATCCAGCAGGCTGTTACCGAAAAACTAATGCGCATAGAGAAAAGTCGTCTTGCCCAGGAGTGCGCCAAGCTTGATCCAGATTTCGAACAATCCTTAGCGGAGGAAGGCTTTTCATCGGAGTTAGAAGAATGGCCAGAATATTAAGGGGCGACATACACTGGGCAGATTTAAATCCAGTCATTGGTAGCGAACAGGGCGGCTTACGCCCTGTTCTTATTTTAAGCCATAATGTGTTTAATGAGAGATCTGGTACTGTCATTGCTGTAGCGATCACCAGTCAGCCACAAAGGGCTGGTTATCCGCTGACCATGGAACTTGTGGATGCCGAGCTTCCAAAAAAATCTTGGGTAAAGATCAGCCAGATTCGAATTCTTTCAACGAAGCGGATCGGCAAGAAGATAGCAAAAGTATCTGACGAAGAATTGGCTCTCATCATTGATGGTTTGAATGAAATAATTGGCGGTTAACCACGTGCTGTACGCGGACTGGAGCTTCGCTGCCGCTATGCACCGGCCGGTAAGCACGACCGTTCGCCAATTTTAAAAATGAAGAAAAGACACGGACATTATACATAAAACGGAAATCACTAAAATAAGCTCTATTGATAATAGGAGTATATTTTATGGATGAAAATCAATTTGAAGATATTATTGAA
>CAZDAB010000388.1:0-3647 GCA_964502855.1 uncultured Desulfobacteraceae bacterium
TGACAGATTAATGCTAAAAGAAGCGCGCTTGGGGATTGCTTTGGTTCAAGAAGAAGGCGCCTGCGTTGAAACCTTACTGTCTTCAAATGTTGTTTGCAAAAGCATCATTGATGCATTTGGGTATTTTAAGGAACCCAAACGGCTGATTGCAACGCTAAGAAGGTGAGAAATTCCATAGGAATAATACATTTCAAGTTTCGCACGGCATCGCCCTTTTAATCATTTTATCTTTTTTAAAATACTATTTCCAGGGGTGGTGTAATGTTTGGGTTAAGTTGAATCTGCGGCATCATCCGGAACAATTTCTTTAGCCTTTTTAAATTTCTCGGATGCTTCTTCCTTTCGGCCAAGGGCCGCCAATGCAAAGCCGCAGCCGTACAGCGCAGGTACAAAGTCAGGCTTGAATTCTAAAGCCTTCTGAAACTTCCCGACAGCTTCTTGGTATTGCTTCAACTCTACAAGAGTCACTCCCCAACTGCACCATATCTCGACATTTTCGGGCTGTTGTTTTATCGCCTCTTTAAATTTTTCAATTGCCTCTTGGTACTGTTCCATAATCATACACCTCAGAAATTCCACAACCTCTTGAAAATACAGGTTTATTAATGACAACCTGTTTATGACATCATAATGGAAGAATGGAATGCTGGAATGCTGGAATATTGGGGATAAAGTCGGGAATAAACCATTTTAATTGTAAAAAACTCCTTCAAACCCATCATTCCATTACTCCATCATTCCATCATTCCAATTGGGGCAAAGCCCCTAAGTTTCCCTTTATTTGTTTAAGCCTTTTTTTAGTTTTTCTTCCAGTTCAGTAAAAAGATCCCGTTGCTTTTTTGCCTGTTTGGCCTGAAAAGACTCTATTTTCTGGGTAAAATCTTTTTTGGAATTCTGGAAGACTTTAAGGGATTCTTCAAGCGTGTCCTGTTTTTTGGTTTTGGGAATTTCTTCTATTTTTAAGTGGTTTTTGATAAAAAGGCGAGTCCCAAAGCCACCTTCAACTACATCAACCACCCCGATCTCTTTAAGCTTTTTACAGATGAAATTGCCTTGTTCCAGAGAAAAAGATATGATCCGGCAAACCTGATCCATAGAAGGGGGCGTGGAATTCTGGTGTGTAAGAATCCTTATCGCAGCGACAACAAGATGGGCATTGGAATAAAAATCTGAGTGTTCCATGATAATTGTAAAAAAACGGCTCAAAATTTGTATTTAAGATCAAACAATAAAATAGCTTATCGTATTCCCGCTTCTTGACATAGTAGTCTTAGAAGAGTAACATTTATTTTCATCTTGTCAAGCTGCAAAAATGAGAATGTTGTCGGGCGCTGCAAAAAAGGAGAGATAAATTCTATATGGATAATTCGTACCCGTCGCAAGAATAACCCATAACCATCGAAGGAGTGTAACATGACTGAGATAATTGATGTAAAAGCCAGGGAAATACTCGATTCAAGAGGCAATCCTACAGTTGAAGCAGACGTATTTGTTTCCTGCGGAGCTGTGGGGCGTGCGGCAGTTCCTTCCGGTGCTTCCACAGGAAAACGTGAAGCTTTGGAGCTCCGTGATAAGCGAGCAAAGCGGTTTGGCGGCAAGGGTGTCGTCACTGCCGTTAAAAACATAACGGATAAAATCGGACCCGCTGTCCGGGGTATGGATGCAGCAGATCAAGTTTCATTGGATAGATTCATGATCAAACTGGACGGTACACCCAACAAATCCAAGCTGGGAGCCAATGCAATTCTCGGCGTTTCAATGGCTGCTGCACGCGCTGCTGCTCTGGCCTACGGATTGCCTCTCTATAGATACATTGGAGGGATTAATGCCAGATGTCTTCCACTTCCCATGATGAACGTAATAAACGGAGGAGCGCATGCTGCCAACAATCTGGATATACAGGAGTTCATGATTGTACCTATGGGTGCAACGTCCATTTCTCAGGCCGTACAAATGGGCGCAGAAACGTTTCACGCGCTGAAAAAAATACTTAAAGACAAAGGGCTGAGCACTGCCGTTGGAGATGAAGGCGGCTTTGCTCCGGATTTTGAATCTCATGAAGAAGCCATAAAATTCATTATTGAAGCAACCGAGTCCGCCGGATACAAACCCGGAAGCGATATCGGTATCGCTCTGGATGCTGCTGCAAGTGAGTTTTATAAAAAAGGAAAATATTGTCTAAAATCCGAAGACAAAAAGCTCAACGCCGAAAAGCTAATCGATTATTATGAAAGTTTGGTTGAAAGGTATCCTATCCTTAGTATAGAAGATGGTCTTGCCGAGCAGGATTGGAACGGCTGGGAATTGATGACCGAGCGGATGGAAGGATCCATCCAGATCGTTGGCGATGATATCTTTGTAACAAATCCCGCAATATTCAGGAAGGGAATTGAAAAAGGGATTGCAAACTCAATCCTGATCAAACTGAATCAGATCGGAACGGTTACCGAAACTCTCGATACCATTGACATGGCCGAACAGGTCGGCTACACCACGGTTATATCTCACAGATCGGGGGAAACAGAAGACTCTTTTATCGCTGATTTTGTGGTGGGTGTCAACGGCGGCCAGATAAAAACCGGTTCCATGTCCCGCAGTGACCGAATTTCTAAGTATAACCAGCTCATCAGGATTGAAGAGGAACTTGGAGACGGAGCCACGTTTGCAGATGAAATACTCTAGGTTTCTTTTGCATCAATACCTGAACAAATCTTTGGTCATTTTTCTCGGCTTTGCGATAATGACATTTTTGTATGCACCGACAAACGCCTACGTCCTGCCGGGACCCTATATCCTTAAACTGATGACCCAAAATCTCGGGAAAGCCAAAAGCATTCTTATTTCTCAGACATTGGTAATACATGATGACACTCCGCAAAAAAGCGCGGTTGAACTCAGTGAAACCTTGAGGTACGTTTTCCCGGAGATGTTCCGTTCGGATACGTTGTCTGAAAATGTTCACAGGATCCATGTGTTATCAAAAGGCAAGGCCGTGACAGTTATTGACGGAAAGGTTGCCGATGAATCAGATAACCGTTATGATCGTTATAAAGACATTCTTCTTTTCAAACCCAGGGAAATGCTTCAGGACAAGATTTCCCTTCTGGGTGTGGATGTAACGGTTTCAAGCCTGGGTCGCTTTCAGGGCAAACCGGCATATGTTTTGGGCGCCCGATATCCGGACGAAACCACTCCTCAAATATGGCTGGATAAGGACACATTCAGACCTTTTCGCTGGATAATGACGAGCAAATCCGAACAAAACCGGGAAAACCGTTTAGAGGTTCGGTATTTTGAATGGCAAAAGGTTCAGAATGCCTGGTATCCCATGCGGATTGAGTTTTTTATGGCCGGCGTTCTCGTACGCGAAATTCATGTGCAAAATATCAGTGTAAATTCTTCTTTTTCAAAAGAGCTTTTTGATATAAATCACCTTAAATCTCTCTATCCTCAGGCTGCTCCTGCTGAACAGGAACTAGGGAAAAAAGATGATCTGAACGAAGTTCAAAAGACTATTGAGGATTTTAAGAAACTGTATGAATAATTTAACATCTCGAAAATTCTATAATTTATTGAAATTATAAGTCTTTTAATCGCAATCTGTTCGTGCAGTCGGAATGGAATGATGGAATACTGGAATATTGGGG
>CAZDAB010000389.1:0-1221 GCA_964502855.1 uncultured Desulfobacteraceae bacterium
CCCCTGAAAACATCGGGTATGTTACATAGTTTCAATCCACGCTCCCGCGCGGGGAGCGACTTGTACTCATTTCTCACTCCTTAGTGACACAACGTGTTTCAATCCACGCTCCCGCGCGGGGAGCGACTGTTCTTTTATAACTTTATAAAAATATTATACTTATTATTGTATATTTGCGGACCTTCCATCTCCATCGAGGATTGTATTATATTGTCAAAGAACATTTTTGATTTACGCTTTATTTTAAAAAGGTTAGGGCAAATGCGAACCCTCCGGGAAAAACATGTTTACTTATGGTTCGCGGGCGATTTTAAATAATCAAAGGACCTTCCTGATCGAACGTTTGTTTTGCACCTACATGTTCTATACGTCGCTTCCAATTTGAACCCAGAAAGTAAAATCTCAAGCTATCCTTTTCAGGCTTTATTTCATCAATCAACCTTTGACGAAAAGCCACCCATTGGGCGGGGTCAACAATACATTCGAAAACAGAGTACTGAACCCGTTGTCCATAATTTTGACAAACTTTTGCCACCCTCCGCAATCGGCGCTGACCTCTCTTATCAACTGTAGAAACATCATAACTGACCAATACAAGCATAATCTTATCCTATTTCCAAATAAAAGGCGGATATCCGTCCAGATCGCCCCGCAAATATCGGGCCAGCAATAAAGCTTGTATATGAAATAACATACCGATTGAAACTTTCTCTTCAAGAAAAGGATGGAATATTTCATCTTGTTTGCGTTTCTGATAGGCAACCAAAAGAGTTTTTCTCATTTCGTCATCCATTAAAACAGCGCCGGATTCTTTTGTTTTGAAGCCTTTGTTTTTTGCCTGGCCAAGATTTATTAATGATAAGGTTAAGCGATCCGCCAAAAAAGGTCGGAATTCTTCCATGAGATCGAGAGCAAGACCCGGGCGGCCCGGGCGATCTCTGTGTAAAAATCCAACGGCCGAGTCAAGACCCACGGATTCAAGTGCTGAACGGATATCGTGCATTAAAATCGTATACAGAAACGATAACAGACAATTTACATTGTCCAATGGGGGCCGGCGATTTCGTCCGTGAAAATAAAAATCTTTTTTCTGAGAAGTAATAAGATGGTCAAATACCGAAAAATAAGTATGTGCTGCTTTTCCTTCAATTCCCCGAACCACATTCAGCGGCAAATCTGATTGTAACTCTGTTAAAAAGCTGTTTATTTGCTGTGACGCCC
>CAZDAB010000389.1:1231-3639 GCA_964502855.1 uncultured Desulfobacteraceae bacterium
CTCTAAGTGCCCGTTGCAGAACCGTTCGGCAATTCGCTAGCTTACCTATTACTAAAGCTTTTGCAACATTTGCAGAAACATCCATATCATCAGCACGTCGATATTGCTCGCGCCGCAATAGCACATTGCCGGATACGGGTCCCTGCACTCTTGCAAGAAAGCGTCCATACTCAGACAAAAAGCTGATCGCCACATCACGCTCGGCGCAAAATCCCATTAGGAATGGGCTGCACATGATGTTTCCGAAGCAAACGATTCCTCCCAAGGTGTGTATGGGCAAACGCAGGCGAATTTCTCGCCCCACTTTAACAACAACGGTTTCGCCTTCTTTGGCCAAATATGCCCCTTGCGTGGTCACGAAAAGGGTGTTGAGATGTTTTTTCATAATTTTTGTATGGCCTTTTTAAGATAGCTATCTACAGAACGGCCTTTCCCCAAGGTTTTTGGCAGACACAACCCCACAAAAGAACAGCTATCGCATTTTTTTGTATACACCGGTTTCGGGGTTTTCCCCGATTTAATAAGTTCATGTGCTTGTTTTGCCGCTTTTTTTGTTTCCAGTCTCAGCGCCCTGTCAAATGCCACATCCTGCCTTCGGCGGGTTTTCCCGTAAAAAAGCGCTCCCTCGTGAATGTCAGTATTAAGCATTTCTTCAAGGCACAGAGCCTGAGCACAGAGCTGAACCTTGTCGCAATTATCCTTTTTGGGTTTTCCCCGCTTGTATTCAACCGGAAACGCCTGCCATTTTGCCTTGGATTTATTTCCAGCCAATAATTCATCACTCGACAGGTGAAATTCGACAACATCAGCTTTGCCGGTTAAACCCAGGCGTAAAGACCGCAACGGCATGCCATACTCAATTCGCACATTGCCTCTGGATTCCCTATTGCCTGTATCAACCCGTTCGTGCATAATTCTGCCCTCGGCCGTAAACAGGTTTTCGACCCAGACCTGCTCAACATGAATCAAAGCACATTGCCGCTCACAAAAAAGCAGGTGCTGCAAGGCTGATAGTTGTATGAGATCGTCTTCGGTGTAGTTCATTTTTTTCTTCTCCGATTGCGCATCTGTGTCCGGGCACGATAGAGCTTTTCTGTGAAGCCACCCTCTTTCAGGAACGCCTTTTCTAAAACCCTCAGTTGTTGATCGAGCAAATAGTTGGTCTGGTGAATCAGACAGATCATGGTATTCGCAGCAATTTCAGGAGCACTGTCCTCAATATAGGATTTATAAGTCTTATAGGACCTATCTTTTTTGTAACAGAGCCCGCGAACTTGTCGCGCTTTCAGGTGATCCTTGCCCCAAATGGCTAACCCCTTTTGGCGCAGATAATCCTGAAAATCCAGCAGCAACTCCTCCAAACTTGCCCGTGCCACACCGACCAGTTTGAGTTCGGTTTTTTTGGAAGTGCCCGAAGCCATGCTGCCTTCGGCGATGTTTTGCTTTCCGCTCCGCGCCGCTTGCACCATCTGATCATGGGTCCGGGAGCGCTTTGAAATGAACCGGTTGCAAAACACTACCGTGGCATCATAAACAATCTCCGCCATCTGATAGGATTGCAGATCACGAAACCCGCCGTGAGGTGGAATGAGCTGGGGAGCCTCTGCGCTTGGTTTGTTTTGCGGATTGTCCATCATGGCGTCTTACTCCTTTTCATTCAACTGTTTCCGTTTTTTCTGAGGAATGTCCAGATAGTTCTCGGGGGAGACAACCCTTTTGCGGGTCTTTCGTTCCAGATCTTTTCTCGCCGTCCCGGCAACCTCTCCACCCTTGTGAGCAGCACGCTTGCTTTCCTGAAAACCTTTTGCGTCATCCACCCGCGTTATCTCAGTCGTGGCCGCCTCGCCGAGCATGGAAAAAATCAATTCAAGGTCCGTCATATGGTCCCTGAGATTTTCCCGATTCAGCCCCTTAAGTTTTTTGTGTTCGCCAGGCGTAACGCCAAAGGCGGCTTTTGCGATTTCGGCGGTTAGTATCGCGTATTCCTTCTCGCGCCTTACCTCCCTCTTTTTCCACTCGTCTGTAAGCTCCTCCCTGATGGCGATGCCGCGCATTCGCTTCTCAATCCAGTCGTCAGAATAGCCTTTTGCTTTATACAGCGCGCGGGTTCTTTTGGTTGCCAGCTCCGGGTCCTCAATTTCCTGCACCCGTTCATAGCCGACCTTGGCAAGCCAGCGCTTGAAGGGTTCGGCTTTGGGCGAGGGGATGGACTGGATAATGCGGAAAATGCCTTCTGTGTTGGCGCAATTGACCTTTTGGTTTCCTCCGGGAGTCTCTATCAAAAGGGGGGTGGCAATTTGCCCCCACCCTTTCGACAACTCCTTGTCACGACGCCGCATATCTTTAATATAACCGGTAGGATTTGCTGAGTCCGTCAACACACTGACCACATCAGCTATTACAAACCA
>CAZDAB010000390.1:0-3638 GCA_964502855.1 uncultured Desulfobacteraceae bacterium
ACCCTTATGCATCAAGATCTCAGCACATCTCTTCCCAAAAAATCGCTCAACTTAGTTAAAAAAAACTATTTCTAAAATGCCTCGGGTTTTAGCCGTTTGGAACGATTTGTCACGTGAAATTTCATGATCAATGAGTTTGTTGATTAATGAGGATTTTCGTTCAAGATCAAGGCATGCGAAAAAAATAACCACAGGCATATAGTTGATATTCCGAGGATTATTTTTTGAGCATAACGCAGAGATTGGGCGAAAAGACCATTAATCAACAGACTCATAAATCAAGAACAAATTTTTGCTCATTGACCGTTACTCCCCACTGCGTTCCTTCATGCCGCTCTATAAGTCTGAAACCGAACTTTTCGTAAAGGTGACGTGCTGCATCAAGGCCGTCAAATGTCCAAAGATAGACTCGGCAATAATTATTTTTCTTGCAGAAATTTACCGCTTTTTCCATGAGAGTATTACCCACCCCTTGCCCCCGCAGCTTGGATGAGATGATAAACCACCGAAGATGCGCCCCCCGGCTTGCAGCGTGGATACCGTCGATTGTAATGGAGCCTTCAACACGATCTTCAAGCAGCGCGGTCCAGAAGGCGTCACGCGTATCGTCATATCGACCGAGGAACGTTGAGAGTTCGGTTGCCACCTTGGCCTCAAAAAAGAGACCGAATCCCCAATGATCATGGTAGTAGGTCCCATGAAGTTCAGCAACTCGGCCGATGCAACCGGGTATATAATTTTTCCTTATCTCAACGTCTGACATACAAAGTTCCTCCCAATTGCCATCCGTCCATGTTTCTGAGCCATAACCCTGAATCCGGCAGGAACTAAAGAGAAGACTACCCGGTAAGCTGCGGCAGGGTCAAAACACGGTTCCCACACCCAAGCCGAAATGGAACCTCGGTCCGGTCTGCATTTCCTTTGGCCAAAGCTTAATCTCAATGGGCTCCACAAGAGGATAGACATAATCGAAACCACCGATAGCTTGAACCTTACTCCCTTTGAGTATTCCCACCACGGTGAGCAACATCCCTTTCTGATAAATTTCAGGATCAAGGAACTGCTTTGATTGAACAAGAAAGCGGCCATCAGATTGATCAAGGTTCACGGGCCGATCATTATTGCCAAGCGCAAGTTGCAAGACCGTGAGTTCGGATAAGGTAGATGAGATATTGGTTTCTAAAATCTTTCCACCGAGTATGAGCACCTCACCCTTATAGGCATCCGGGGTCTTTTGCAGATCTGAGAACGTACCCGCGTAAGTAACCTTTGAGCGCGACTGTTGGGAAATCCCCGTAGCACACCCCGTCACAAGCATAATGGAAAAAATACCGAGAATGTACCTGTTTCGTTTGATGGTTATGTTCTCTTTTTACCAGTAATAGGGATAATGGCGATACCGATACCAATGGTAGGGGTATGGATAAAGCCAGGGTTCATAATAAGGATCGGGGTAATACGCTTGATCTTCCGGCCAAAGGTATATTTCACGGCTTTGAATCTTGAGATATGGCTGGGAAAAATCATTGATTTTTTCGACCACAGAGCCGACCACTGTGCCCGCCACGGTAATTTGACGATCCTTGCTGTAAACCTCCGGGTCCAAGAAGCCCTTTTGCGAGATTATGAATCTTCCTTCTGAATAATCCTTTGATTTGGGCTCTTCTGTAATCCCCAGGGGTGCTTGCAAAACTCGAATAATGGTTTGATCCGTCAAATTATCGGTTTCCAGGATGTATCCGCCCAGGATAACGGTATCTCCCAGATATTTATCCGATTCTTGAAGAAGTATTTTAAAATCAACCTGCGGTATCGCATCCGTCCGGATTTGTTGAGAGATAACCGAACAGGACCCGGTAAAAACCGTAATCAGTATTGCCAGCAATGCACTTATTAAAACATTCATCATCCCTGATTCTTTCAATATATAGTTCGTGATAAAATCTTTCCTAAGCTGTATCCTTAAATTTATTTCTATTTTCGTTCACGACTTCTAAAATTTTCTTCATGCCAAATCCTTGAAAACGAATCCCGAACGGCACATCCGGCAAATTCGATTTAATCAAAATGCCCCTGCTAAAAAAACCGATTTTATCAGGCAAATCGTCCATCTTGTTATACGGTATAAAAAACCTATGAAACATAACACGGATTTCAATTCCGTCTTTGTAAATCATAAGCCTGAAAAATGGCCAAGTACCGTGAAACAAAAAGATTGAACCCCCTCCGGTATATGACGAAACGAGGTTTCTCTCTCGCTGAAAAGACGAGGGGATCAAATTGTATAAAACAGGACTCAAAAAAGCAAAAAGAAAAATAGGCATAAACATAAAAGCAATTTTTTCAGGGCCATAATATTTCTCAATAATAAAAAAGGTAACCAATGGAACAGCTATAAGCAAGGCGAAGGTACCGAAAATACCAAATGGAAAAAGGGAGTCTTTATATTCAGGAGCTCCAAAACTGATTTTAGCATCCTTCATTTTCAATATGTATTCAGGCTTAAATCGATGGTCGGAATAATCAACATCTTTGACAGGAAGGCGTCCTAAGTAGCGAACCCCAAAATAAGCCGGTACACCAAACTGGGCGATGAATATTGTTATAAAAATGATAAAAATTATTGAAACATAATTGTCGTTTAAAGGGATCGCCCTCGCAGGAAATAAGAAAAACATAGATCCGATGAATACTGCGGCAAGCAATATTACTGCCAATTGACCTGACTGTTTGCCCCATGGCCCCCTCTCTTTAATGCCGCGGGCGGAAAAAAAGAAAAGTGATCCAAGTGACAAAAGAATTATCAATGCAAAATACGGATAACTCGACGAGAGATTGAAAGGGCTTTTTTCAAAAGGTGCGATATAATATATAACGTAATTCCATATTGCTCCGAAAACACATATCCATCCCAGAATTTTCATTGCCTTGGCAGCCTTTTCTACGTCTGGCTCACCTTTTCTAAGCTCTCTTATAAAATCGAAAAAATCCATCGTTGGAATACTTAATAGGTTTTGAATTGATTATTATTTGACTGCATAACCAACAAACAGCGGCGAGGTTTTGCCGAGTCTGACTGAAAGCGAAATGTTATGCCCTCTCATTCATAATGAGTCCATATCCGAATGACTTTAACCACTTTTTCGTCATCAAGAATCTGATAGACGAGCCGGTGTTGTATGTTTATTCGCCGGGAAAAGGCCCCGGATAAATCCCCTAAGAGCTTTTCGAAAGGTGGCGGCGTTTGGTAAGGATTCTCACGCAGGATTTCAATCATCTTTTCGGCTTTCGGACGTAGCCCGGCAGCGGAAAGCTTTTTGGCGTCTTTTTGAGCCTGTTTTGTGAAAACGACTCGCCACATTACCAGTCAAGTTCCTGAGTGCATTCCTCGATTGGAGTGGCTAATCCTTCCCGAATTGATTCCCGCATACCGGAAATATTCAGTAGATAAATGGTTTCCTGAATAGCGCGCCAGTCGTCCTCTGAAATAAGTACAGCGCTGCCGCGCTTACCTTTTATGATAATTGGCTCGTGAGAAGACGCTGCTTCGTCAATAAGCCGATAAAGATTTGATCTTGCTTCGGTGGCTGTTAGTGTCGGCATGATTCTCCTCTGATTTAATGGATTTTCTATGCCCA
>CAZDAB010000391.1:0-3637 GCA_964502855.1 uncultured Desulfobacteraceae bacterium
CGGAAACGGTTTTGGAAGACCTGAGATTTTTTTTAGGAAAAAACAAATCCTCCCCGGTTTATTTTCCTCCGTATAATATTTTACCTTTTCAGCATCTTTCCTACCACAACGAAACAGCGGCCAAGCGGATCAGATCTCTTTACCGTTTGATAGTGGAGGATGTCCCGCAAATTGTGGTTACCACTGTGGTCGGTTTGCTGCAACGGATCATTCCAAAACAGGAATTATCCGATTATGCCGAACTTATTATGGTGGGCGAAGAGATCGATCGGGATCTATTGGTCGAGAAACTCATCTCGGGCGGTTATGCTCGATCAACAATAGCTGAGGAGCCCGGAGACTTTTGTGTAAGGGGCGGTATTCTGGACGTTTTTTCACCACTTTATTCAAATCCGCTTAGAATCGAATTATTTGGAGATAAGGTGGTATCTTTAAGGTTTTTCTCAGCCGCAAACCAGAGAACAATCAAAAATATTCAGGAAGCAGTGATACTACCGGCCCGAGAGGCTGTTTTAAAGACGCACTGTATTGATCAGATCATCGGACGGATACGGGAGCAGGCGTCCCGGTTGGATCTCCCGATAACAAAGGTCAGAAGTTTGGTTGATCGCATCAAAAATGAGCGTGTGCTCCCTGGGATTGAAGGCCTGATTTCACTCATTTATCCGGATCTTCACACGTTCTTTGATTATATGCCGGGCGATGCACTTTTTATTCTGAAAGAACCGGCCGAACTGGAAAAGGTTGCTGATCAATCGCAACAACAGGCATCAAATTGTTTTGCTTCCGCGTGCAATGATACCAGACTATGTATTGAACCGGATCGGCTTTATCTCAAGTGGTCGGAGGCCAAAAAAGTCTTTAAACATAAAAAGCTGCTGACGATTAAAAAGCTTTCCGTGTCAAAAGTCTTTCTTTATAAAGGTCAATCCCCTAATATATTTAATTTTACCGTTAAAGACAACACGGATATCAGCCTGGAACTTAAGCGCCGTAGGGAAAAGGCTCTTTTTTCGCCGCTTGCAAACTGGGTCAATGATCAAAAACAATCCGGATGTGCCACACTTCTCGTTTGCAAAACCAGAGCCCAGGCCGACAAACTGAAATCACTTTTGGTTCCCTACGGCATCCATCTCAGGTTTATTGACTATTTTCCTGATGTTAAACCGTGCGATAACCAGGTATATGTATGCACAGGGCAGATTTCTTCAGGTTTTGTATGGCCTGCCGAATCTTTAGCTATCATTACAGACACTGAAATATTTGGGTCAAGACATCGCTTCAGAAGAAAACAGATACAAAAGGTTCGAACGGAACTCCTTGCATTCGAAGATTTAAAAAAGGGGGATCTTGTCGTTCACGTTGAACACGGAATAGGTCAGTATAACGGTCTGGTAAAATTGAGACTGAACGGGTCGAGCAATGATTTTCTTTTGATCGTCTATAAAGATGATGACAAACTCTACTTGCCTGTGGATCGCATGAGTATGGTTCAGAAATATATAGGGGTGGATGGCATAGAGCCCGTTCTTGATAAAATGGGCGGCAAATCATGGGATCGGATCAAAGCCAGGGTAAAAAAATCGGCGGAGAAGATTGCCGGAGAACTCTTGAAACTTTACGCCGAACGTAAGATTAAGCAGGGCTATGCTTTTAGGGAACTAGATACTGATTTTTTTGATTTTGAAGCCGGTTTCCCTTATGAGGAGACATCGGACCAGCTTGACGCCATTGAAGACGTTCTCAATGATATGAAAGCATCCATTCCAATGGACAGACTGGTATGTGGCGATGTGGGATATGGTAAAACTGAGGTTGCTCTTCGCGCATCGCTTATGGCCGTCAGTGACGGCAAACAGGTGGCCGTACTTGTGCCGACCACGGTGCTGGCAGAACAACATTTTACAACGTTTTACAGCCGTTTTGATCGCTACCCGGTTAATGTCGCGTGTTTAAACAGATTCCGTTCTATACGGGAGCAACGTAAGATTATCGGTGATCTTAAAGCAGGAAAGATAGATATTGTCATCGGAACTCACCGGCTGCTTCAGAAAGATGTGGCATTTAAAGACCTGGGACTTCTCGTGCTTGATGAAGAGCAGCGTTTCGGCGTCAAACATAAGGAGAAGTTAAAAAAAATAAGAAGCACAATGGATGTTCTTGCCTTGACCGCCACTCCAATCCCGAGAACGCTCCACATGTCCTTGATGGGGATACGTGACATCAGTGTAATTTCAACTCCGCCTGAATATCGTAAATCTATTATCACCTATATATGTGAAATAGATGATGCCGTAATTTCAGAAGCCATACTCAACGAGTTGAACAGAAACGGCCAGATATTTTTTGTTCATAACAACATTCATAGTATATGGGCCATGGCAAAGCATTTGCAGAAACTGGTGCCCGGAATCAGGCTGGATGTGGCCCACGGACGTTTGGATGATGATGTGCTGGAGCGTGTAATGCTTCGTTTCATAAACAAAGAGATCGATTTATTGGTGTGCACCTCTATCATAGAATCCGGTCTTGATATTTCTTCAGCCAATACCATATTGATCAATCGGGCGGATAGATTCGGACTGGCTCAAATTTACCAATTACGGGGTCGTGTGGGGCGGCTCGATGAACAGGCCTATGCATATCTTTTCATACCTAACGAAAGCACATTGAGTAAAGATGCCAGGAAACGCCTGAAGGTGTTGATGGAACACAGTGATTTAGGTTCGGGATTTCAAATTGCCATGAGTGATTTGCAAATTAGAGGAGGAGGCACAATTCTGGGCGCTTCCCAGTCCGGTCATATTGCTGCAGTCGGCTATGACATGTTTCTTAAACTGATGGAGAACTCAATGGCAGAGTTGAAAGGGGAGGAGATTCAAGAAAGTTTGGAACCGGAAATTAACATTGCTCTGCCTGCTTCAATACCTGAATCATATATACAAGATATCGACCAGCGTCTTTCCGCTTACCGTCGTTTGACCAAAATAACAGAGGGAGACGAAATTGCTGATTTTAAAGAAGAGCTGGTGGATCGCTTCGGTGCTTTGCCGGTTGAGGCATCAAATCTTCTTTTAAAAGTCATGCTCAGGGTATTGGCCATAAAAGCGGGTGTGAAACGGCTTGATCTGAAAGGATCGCAGCTTTCCCTCGGTTTCTCGGAAGCTCACCTCAAAAATCCTGCGGGAGTTTTCGATATGATTGCTTCCGGAGGCAGGCGATTTGAGTTCACCAGAGACCATGTACTAAAAGCCGAATTTTCAAAAACAAATAGCGCCGGTCTGTTAACTCAAACTAGAAATATCTTGAAAGAAATCGTGCAACATGTTAACAATCAAAAATTTATGTGATTTTGGCGTTAAACCACGCCTTTTTTCTATGATAAAAAATTTTAACACGTTTATGGTTATCATCGGTTTGTTATCGATCAGTTATACTTTATCCGGGTGTGCTGATTCTGAAACTAAAGACGGTGATGAATATTTTATCCGGGTCGGAGACAGTGTTACGACCGTTCTTGATTTCAACAGGGCTTTTGAGATTGCTAAAGCCTCTTATTCGTATAGTACAATGCGGCAACCAGCGGCTCTTAGAGAAGCTCAATTGCGGTTTGTTAAACAGATGACCGAGGAGATGA
>CAZDAB010000392.1:0-3635 GCA_964502855.1 uncultured Desulfobacteraceae bacterium
ATTGGAGAGATGGCCGAGTCGGCTGAAGGCGCTCGCCTGCTAAGCGAGTGTGGGGCGAAAGTTCCACCGAGGGTTCGAATCCCTCTCTCTCCGCCATTTCAAATACTTAGCCGATTTTGGAACTCGCCAAAGTCGGCTATTTTTTAATATAGCCATCAAATCGTACCGCTTTTCGTACCGCTTTCCTTTTTACAAAATTATCCTGAAAAATTATCATAAAAGTGGTTACTGTTAACTATTTTAATTTCACACAAAAAATTTTACACTACCCGAAAGTTAGCGTAAAGATCATTGGTGAGGTGAATCATGTTTATAGAATTCGATATAGAAAAGGCTAAAAAAAATCGTAAAGAATTTTTAAGCCCTTATAAGGAAAAGTTTATAAAAAGTGAAAGTAAAAAAGAACGGTCAAAAATCATTTCCAAATTAATTGCAATAGAACCTTCCCACTTAACCGAGCCCTGGATCATCAAAGAAGTCGTTAATTGGATGCGTGATCGTAATTCTTTTGATTCTTTAGAGGAAGCCTTTATCAAATCGCCCAAAAGATACGCTTCAACCGAAAAACAAATGTTTAAAGAGGCAAGAGATTTCTTTGTAAAAAATAGCATTGACCGGATAATAACTGAAGAAGGTGTAAGCGTAAGAGAAGCCTGCAGGAGATTGGTTATTCGGATATCGGACATCATGTCCAAATTTAAGGAAATCAATCAGAATTTTAAGGGTGATAAATTTCTCGGCTGGGATATCAATGACGGAAATCATGATTTGGAGTTGGCAATTAGACAAGTTTATCAAAATGCCAAAAATCAGCCAGAGAGATTACTCCCGTGGCCATATTATGGCAAAGACGTTGAAGTCGACGAAAATGGTGAAGTTAAAATCTTTGGAGGGCGTTAAAGTGGTGGCATAAAAAGTTTCTAAATTTTTGTACCACGCAACAACATAAAATAATTTATTAAGGGCCAAGATCTGAATTTTTAGATTTTGGCCCTTTTTTGTTCTGGAAAAAACAAATTTAAATTTGAAAGGAGGTAAAATCGCTAACCGTTAAAAGGAACTTAATCTTTTAACCCTTTTATTAATGATTACTAAAGGATGGAGCCGACCTCACTGTCGGCTTGCATTGTTTGCAATTTGACTAGGAGGCTAAAAATGAACAGTAAGAGGACATTGAAAAGAGGCCTTTCACAAGAAAATTTAGAAAGAGCCCACTTGAGGGCCATGTCATCTGGGAGGTCAGATGCAGCATTGGGATATGCTGAAAAACTTGGTTGGTCGGTCATCCCTATAGATACAAGACCGAAGGAAGATCCGAAAGATGAGAAAAAACCCCTCATTTCCTGGAAAGAGTATCAAAAAGAGACTGCTTCTTCTGAAGAAATTAAAAATTTTTGGAGACAATACCCTTACGCAGGAATCGGGATAGTTACAGGCAAGGTTTCGGGTTTGTTGGTGCTGGATTTTGACGATAGAGAATCCCTTGAATGGTTTGAAAGAGAAGTCTGTCGGCTCCCGAAAACCCTAAAACAGACTTCTGGCAAAGGCATTCATTACTTTTTTAAATATCCCGAAGATACCGAAATTCGGAACAAGCAGGGGTTGGAAGGCCAACAACTTGATGTTCGTGGTGAAGGTGGCTACATTATTGTGGCTCCATCCGTACACCCTATCGGAAGAGATTACAGGTGGGTTGATATTTATCCTCTGTGTGATGGCATCGATGGGCTTGCCAGTTTGCCTGATGAAATTCTCCAGTTTCTTAAAACCTCAAGAAGTTACGGAAAAGATTATCGATCGATTAAAGAGTTACACGCGTTAAATCAAAAATATGCTGCCGTTCTTTCCGGCAGTACATTCGCAGTATTGGAGGGGCGAGTTCATCCGGTAACAGACCACCCCGACATAAGATTGTTTCAGAAATCAGACCTCATAAACTGGTTTGAGAACGATACTATTTTGGTTCCGGATACAAATAAACCAGGAAAATTTAATCGAGTGAACAAGATTAAAGCTTGGATGGCTTATCCGGGGCGACGGAGTTATGAAGACATAGTTTTTGAGCCCGGAAAACAAATTCAAAATTGTTATAATTTATGGAGAGGGTTCGCCGTTAAGCCCAAGCAAGGCGATTGGTCCTTATTTCATGATCATATTTTGGGTAATATTGCTTGCGGAAATGAGGAATACTACAGATGGATATTGGCTTGGATGGCTCGCCTTGTTCAAGATCCCGGTGGACCGAAGCCAGGAACAGCGATTGCGATCAGAGGCAAACAGGGAACAGGCAAAGGTATATTCGCAAATTATTTCGGGAAACTTTTCGGTAACCATTTTTTGCCTATATCACAACCGAAGCAGCTTGTAGGTCGTTTCAACAGCCATTATAAGGACTGCCTTTTGGCATTTGTCGATGAGGCCTTTTGGGCCGGTGATAAAGAGGCAAAAGGTGTTTTGAAGAGTCTTATAACCGAAAGCACGATCATAATAGAGCCGAAATTTAAAGATGCCTTTGTTGTACGGAATTACACTCATTTCATATTTGCATCCAATGAAGATTGGGTGGTTCCGACCGATTGGGATGATCGACGTTTTTTGGTACTAGATATTTCTGACCAGCACAAAGAAGACCATGCCTATTTTGCAGCAATATCAAGGCAAATGGATAAAGAAGGTGGGCTTGAGGCAATGATGTATGATCTAATGGATATGGACATATCTGACCTTAATTTAAGAACACCTCCAAAAACCAAGGCGCTTTTTGAACAGAAGCTTCACGGTGCGAAAGCCTTGGAGTTGTTTTGGTACAGCAGGTTAAAAGATGGTACATTATTGAAAATGGGTAGGCCGGTAGATAATTATCAGAATGTTTCTAAATATGCTACTGAAGACAATATCCATAAATATCAATCTGGCTGGAGTGATCGGATCCCAACCCAGTTGCTTTTTACCGAGTACAAAATGTTTGTAAAAGAAATGGGGAAAAAAGATTATGTTAATGACATTCATTTTGTTAGAGGACTCAAGAAGATATTTCCCACCATTGAGAGTAAGCGTTTGAAACTTCCTCTAAGCGAAGATGTTACGACGGCTGGGTACATTATAATACCTTCACTCGAAAAATGTAGGAGCCACTTTGAAGAGAGCTGGAATGTTGAAATTGATTGGTGATTTTTTACCCTTAGACAAAGACGATAACAGACCTTAAAATTTGTACTTGATATAACTCTTATGAGTTTCGAAACGGGGTAAACGGGGTAAACGGGGTAAATTTTCCATTAAATAAAAAAAAATAGGAAAAACTATCCCTGAATTAAAATGATTTTTCATAGCCATAATTAAGATTTTCTTTACCATACAGCCATCAGACAGGTTAGAATAAATATATTTGTTTAAATTTTTAGAAAGGTTTTTAAATTTTACCCCGTTTACCCCAATTCGTGAGGGTGAGAGTGAATAATAATATTCAATTTTTAATCACGTTAACATTTCAAATCAAACGTTATATAGAACAGGAATATTATATTTATTGCGTATCGTTCGTGCCGTTTTAATCCCGTCTATCTCGGAATACAAGTCAAGCTATAGCGCTCAGATAAATTAAGACAGTTTTGCTCAGATAAGTTGAGACATTT
>CAZDAB010000393.1:0-3616 GCA_964502855.1 uncultured Desulfobacteraceae bacterium
AGGATTATTTTTTGAGCATAACGTAGAGATTGGGCAAAAAGACCATTTATGGATGCATACTATTTAAGATGGTAAACCTAGTCCTTTGGGCCCGGATCTTTGCTAATGGTAGCGTGCGAACCTGGCAACCCCATCAATAACCGGTGCAATGGCTTCCCTTAAAAAAGGAGTTCCGGAAAAACGATCCACAAGCACAAGACCCAGTATTATAAAAGGTCCAAACCTGGAGAATAACTTCCAGACACGCTCTTCAGGCACCACCACGTAGATCAGCCTCGAGCCGGCAAGTGGGGGAATGGGAAGAACATGGTAAGCAGTAGCGGCAACACTCAGGTTGAGTATTACATCAATAACATGATCCGTCCATAGGAAATATTTGATGTAAGCCGCGGACATTGCAATGGTTAGGTTTGCAAAGGGGGCGATTAGAGATATGATGCACCATCCCAGCTTCTGTTTCTTGAACTTGATTTCTTGATCGTCCAACTGCCTGCCCCAGCCGAAACCTCCCAGAAAAAAGACGATGGTACCCACAATATCAAGATTGGTTATGGGGTTGAAGTCCATACCTTCATCACGGCGCGGATGGGCGAAGCTAAACGCAAAAAAGCGTGTAAAACCTGAGCCAAAGGTTGCGAGGACAAGGATGGCTACGCAATAGTAAAGAATTTCTTCTGCATTAAAGCTTTTTATGGGCAATTCAAATCCTCCAAATTTTTAATTTGATATCAAGGGGTAGTGCAGGTGTTTCAATGTTATTATTTGAAAATGGAAAATATAGAAAAATAAGGATAGGGTGTCAAACAAAAATCTGATTTTTAATTCTCTGTATAGGTATTTAAAATTAAATGGACGGGAACAAAGACAGGGAAAAGAGGGCTATTTTAATCATCGACAATGATCGGGCCGGGGCTGAAAGGCTCGGGAGCCTTCTTGATGAAAATGCCTACCAGGTCTATACCGCCGGAACACTGAAAGAAGCCCGGATGCTTGCAGAGGAGAAAAGCGTGATTGTGGCCCTTCTGGCCATTGGACGACCGGGTCTTGATCCAGGGAGGATCATAAATAACTTGAAACGGACAAAGGATGATGTACAAATTCCGGTAATCGTTATTTTGGAAAGCTTCGTGGAGGACCTTGTTGCCACGGCTTTAAAGGCCGGGGCAGTTGACTACCTCACCTGGCCCGTGGATTCTCAGGAGCTTGCAAGAAGGACAGGAGTTTATGCCCGACTTAAAGAGGACCACAGGTCAGTGACCGACCGCCGTAAGGGATTTCTGAAAGGGCTTTTGTCCAGACTTTCGAACGGTTTTCATTCCCTGTTTAACACTACCGAGCTTCTGGGGCAACGGTATGAGAAGGTGGATAGATTAGGAATAGGGAGTTTTGGCGAAGTCTGGAAGGTTAGGGACATAGAAAAAGACCCTTCCGATATTTATGTAGCCAAGATTCCTCTGAGCAAAAAGTTAAACGCCAAGATCGAAAAAGAGGCCCGTATACTAAACAATATAGCCGGTCATGCCGGTGTAGCCGAAATGCGTGAGGTTATAGAAGAAAAGAACAAAATAGTACTGATTCAGGAATTTGTTTTTGGAAAAACGCTTTTCGAGGTGATTGAGCGGGAGCTCGAAGAGACGGAAGTAGAGTCAGTCATGATTCAGCTCATTGATGTAGTGGCTCACGCACACGACATAGGAATCATCCACCGAGATATAAAACCGGGAAACATAATAGTGAAGCCGGACGGTACCATAAAACTTCTGGACTTCGGCGCGGCCAAAGAGCTCAAGGACAAAGAGATGTCCAAGACAGTTACGGGATCCCGGCCTTTCATGTCTCCGGAGCAGATCATGGGCAAAAGCCAGAGGCGCTCGGATGTATGGGCCCTTGGTGTGGTCATGTATGTACTCTACACAGGGATGTTCCCTTTTTATCACGACGTGGAGAAGGTGCTCATGGATATGATCCTTGAAGTTCCACCGTCTCCACCCAGCAAATTTAACCCGGAATTAGATCCGGAAATCGAGCGCATCATCCTAAAATGTCTGGAAAAAAATCCTGAGAATCGCTACCCTGACGCCAGAGCTTTACAGGCGGATATAACCGGCTCTTTCCCCAATTACGGGAAAATTATTTTACCCCTCTACTAAGGGCTCGCTCAAAAATAACTTCACATTTTAATGCGCCGATTCATCCCGCCTGGCTGCGTTGCTCGTCGGTTAAATAGCCTGCTATTCGCCCTCCTCGCGCCTTGCCATGCGGGCGCCTCAACCCCTGAAAATGTAAATTTATTTCTTCGCGAACCCTAAATCCTGTCTGCATGCGCGGCCACATCCATCACCATGATCACAATGTCCAGATTTTCACCGTGTCGGTCTTTCATGAGGCCCTCTATCACCGCCCTGGGGCTGAATCCCGCTTTCTTGAACATCGCCAGTGCGCCGTGAGCTCTAAGCGGGAACTCCACCATGAGTTTCTCCAGTCCAAATTCATGGGAAAGGTCCACAAGCTCATTGATCATCAGAGTCCCCAGTCCCTTTCCATGTAACTCGGGGTCCACAACGATCCTGAGCGTGCCCAGATGTTTTCGCCAACCGTGGCCTACCCGGTGAAGGGTCGCGTTGGCCACAACCTTCTTGTCTTTAAGGGCCAAAAGAGGAAACACTCGATCATAATTCAGGTGGTCGAACCATTCGTCAAGCACTTTTGGGTTGGTGACGTCATTTCTCACATACTGGAGTACCGATGGGGTAAGCCGGGCAAAAAAATCTCCAACCGGCTCGCGGTCGTTCCGGGTCATTGGCCTTAAAATTACTTCTGTGCCGTCCTTAAGCTTTCCCGTCTTTGTTAAATCTTGTATTTTTGTCATATAAGTCCTCCCTAATATCTAAATAGTGCCCTATCAAGTCCCATACACAAGCCTTTCTGCGAAGAACTCGGGAAGATTTGCATTCATTATTTTTTTTATAGTTTCTGACAGATCATACTCCACCAGCCTGAATTTTAATGTATTATCTTGGGTGTCAAAGATGAAATATGAGGATCTGGGATCACCGTTTCGAGGCTGGCCCACACTCCCGGGATTCAGAAGGTAAAAATCATCTTCATTCAGCCTGACGGTTCCGTCTGAGGGAATTTCAACGGGTGCCACCTTTCCTCGAACATCCATGTGCCAGATTTTCCTTTTATGGGTGTGACCAAAAAGGCAGATTTTAGCCTTGCCCCAGGATCCCTTTTTCATCTTCTTTAAGGTGGCTCTCGCCTGGAAAGGAAGGTCGATGTAGCTGTGCGTATTTTCAGGGGAGCCGTGGCAGGCGAATGCATAAGTAAAACGGCAAGTTAGCGGCAAATTATACAAAGACAACATATTATTTTTGGTAAGGACGCTTCTTGTCCAAAGGATAGCCTTTCGAGCAAAAATGTTGAAACTCTCGGCAACGCTAAGATCATACGCTGCCTGATCATGGTTGCCTTGAATGGAGTGCATCCCGATATCCCTGGCCAGTTCCACGCACTCGTTTGGGCTCGCATTATACCCCACCAGGTCGCCCAGGTTCAGGATTCTGTCCGTTCGGTGTTCAAGGTCGCTGACCACCGCCTGAAAAGCTTCGATATT
>CAZDAB010000394.1:0-3608 GCA_964502855.1 uncultured Desulfobacteraceae bacterium
GTCTTGTTGCGTGCGGATGGTAATGCGACCGAACTTGCTGCCAGCGCGCGAAAAACAGTTTCTTCTCTTGCGGGCGCTCAAGTGACCGATATTGGCTCGGTACAACGAATTATCAGTTCCGGTTTAACCTCCGTTAATCTTCACGGTCTCACTCGTTTGGAACTGGTTTTTGCCGTATTGCTCGTCATGGGAGCAACCGGTTTGATCCTGGCCATTGGTTTGGTCGAACGGCGGCGCAACTTTGCAATTTTAGAGGCTTTGGGCGCCAAGAGCCGCCAGCTGGGCGCTTTTATCTGGAGTGAGGGTTTATTGATCCTTGTCGGGGGCAGTATGATCGGCACCCTATTGGGATTGGGTATTGCTCAGATACTGATAAAAGTATTAACCGGCGTCTTTGATCCGCCGCCCGAGCACCTCTATATACCATGGGGATACATGGCGGTCTTGGCTGTAGCTGCTATTGCTTCCACAGTCATTGCCATTTATGGGATGAAGATCATATCGCGCCGCCCTGTTGTGGAAGAGTTGCGAAACCTCTAACTTTAGGCACGTTAGATCACTTACGGCGTTCTTATTGTTTTTATCGCTTTTTTTTAAAAAAGAGGATACTATCGGCTATGCGGATATTGATTGTGGAGGACGAAAAGTCTCTGGCAGACATTATCAAGAAGGGGCTGGAGGAAGAGGACTATTCGGTGGATGTTGCTTACAACGGTGAGGATGGTCTTTTCATGGCACAAAATGAGCCGTCAGATATCATCATCCTGGACATCATGCTGCCAATCATCGATGGGATGACCATCCTTAGAAGGATTCGCAAGGCAGGAGTTAAAACACCGGTTCTTATGCTCACGGCAAAGGATGGAATGGCGGATAAAGTGTCAGGACTGGACAGCGGCGCTGATGACTATTTGACGAAACCGTTCCACTTCGAAGAACTCCTTGCTCGCATTCGGGCATTGTTGCGGCGGGATTCGGAGGTAAAGACCTGTGTTGTTCAGGTGGGAGATCTCTTCATTGATATGGCTTCTCATGAGGTGAAAAGAGGAGGGAAGGAGATTGCGTTATCCGCCAGGGAATATGCCCTCCTCGAACTTCTGACGATCAAGAGGAATAAAGTCCTGAGCAGGACCTACATATCAGAACACATTTATGACTATGACTTTAATCTTGACAGCAATGTCATCGATGTTTTTATCAATCGTATCAGAAATAAGATAGACAGAGGATATGAAACAAAGCTTATCCATACGGTGCGGGGAACTGGATATATGCTAAAGGGATGAGGAAATGCTTTCTTCCATAAAGGCACGGGTCATCATATTTTATGTGGCTATTCTTTTTATAATTCTACCCGCTTTGGGGATTTTTCTTTATATCAGCCTTGGTAAAATCATCTATAACTCTGTTGATTCGAGCCTTCTGTCCGGGGCAAAGGCATTGGCTACCCTGGTCAGTAACGAAAACGGTGAAACCCAATTCAGCTTCTCCGACGAAATCATGTGGGAGTATAATTCCATTAAAGCAAAGAACTTTTTCCAAATACGCCATTTTGGCGGAACCACCATTGAAAAATCAAAGTCTTTAAGAAATCTTGAACTGCCGCTTCCCTCAGACCAGAATCGAATTAGTTACCAGACCATTGACCTGAATGGTGAGCTTGCCAGGCTAGTCAACTTTCGTTTTATGGACTATGGCGACGATGAGCACGAAAAAAAAGATCCTGTGGTACGACGCAATGCTTCCGGTTTCATAATTCAATGCGCTGTGAACATAGACGAGCAGGAAGCTCTCTTAAAAAATTATAGGCTTATCCTTTCCCTCTCGATTTTCTCGATCATGATGATTTCCGCCGTAGGTGCTTTTTTCATTGCTAAAAAATCCCTTTCCCCCATAAAAGAGATATCCGATACGATAAAGGGGATTTCAGAATCAAATCTTTCAGAAAGGATAACCCCTCGAAATGTGCCCAAAGAGCTAAGAGGGCTTGCAGCCTCCTTTAATCAAACGTTCGAGCGCTTGGAAAAATCATTTAAACGCCAGAAACAATTCGTAGCCGACGCCTCTCATGAACTCCGGACGCCACTATCGGTCATCCTGAGTCAAAGTGAAGTTATGTTGCGCAAAGAACGAAGTGCCGAGGAATATAAAAATGCCCTTATCGCTATTAAAGAAGCCACCGGGATGATGTCAGAGATAGTGGGGAAACTCCTTGCCATGGCTCGTCTGAGTTCTGATAAGCTTGAACTTAAGTATGAAAATATTGATTTGATCGAAATAATTCGCAAGGGAGTAAAGCTATTAACCCCTCTTGCCGACCGGAAGGACATCAGTATAAACATATCGGTCAGTGAACACCCTATAATTCATGGAGACCGGGCGGCAATCTTAGAACTCTTTGTAAATATTTTGGACAATGCCATAAAATATAATATTTCCAAGGGGAAAATTGATATTTCCATAAAAAAAGAAGAATCTTTTATTGTGACGGAAATAAGAGATACCGGGATCGGCATAGATGAGAAGGATCTGGACCAGGTTTTTGATCGCTTTTTCCGGGTTGATAAATCCCGATCAAAGACTACCGGAGGTGTTGGTCTGGGTCTTAGCATCTGTGAAGAAATTGTAAAACTGCACGGGGGCAGGATCGAAATAGAAAGCGCGATCGGCATAGGAACCACAGTGTGTATCTATCTGAAAGAGAACGGATATATCGCTGTGAATTGAATTATTGCCAGATAGTGGAACCGGAAGCGGAACGGGCATTCAAGCAATACCGTTGGAACAAAAATTCAATAATCAGTTCACTATAAATGGGCAAGCCTGACTGCCGAAAAGATTCAAGTGAACCACGAGCATCGCCGAAATGGAAAGAATAATGATAACGAACTTGAATGTGAAAATTTTTCAGTGGATTCATTCCGGGGCCGGGAATCATCCGGTTGTGGATGGGTTTGCCGTTTTTTTTAGTGAAGGCGGCCCCTATCTGGTGGGGGCGCTGTTAGTCGTTTTTTGGTTTTTTGTGGACATAAATAAAAAAGCAGCTCTTCTGGAAGCAATCGAGGCCGCGATCATCGGCCTGGTTGTCAACCAGTTGATCGGTTTTTTCTATTTTCACCCGCGCCCTTACATGGTCGGACTTTGTACCCCTCTTTTCCCCCATGGCCCGGAGACCTCTTTCCCCAGTGATCATGCCACGTTGATATTTGCCGCTGCATTTTATCTGCTCATGGCAAGGAGCTGGATTGCTTGCGGTATTCCGCTCTTGGTTATTGCCCTCTTGACCGCCTGGGGACGGGTGTACAGCGGCATCCATTTCCCCTTTGACATGGCCGGCAGCCTGGTTGTTGGGCTGGCGAGCGCCGGATTGATTTACTGGCTTGCAGAACGGCTTAACCCTCTAAACATGAGACTGGTCCGGGTCAGCGATCAATTGACGGAGCGTATCGTCCGGACGAAAAATCATGGCACAAGGAAAGGGTAGCCCCTGTGCATTACCTAAATGCATTGCTGGCTTTTATCACCAACCACCCTGCCCTGGCCTATGGGGCGATCTTTCTGATTTCCCTTTCCGAATCCCTGGCGCTGGTCGGTTTAATTGTTCCCGG
>CAZDAB010000395.1:0-3590 GCA_964502855.1 uncultured Desulfobacteraceae bacterium
TTTCGATGCTGAAAAAACTCTGGAGCAGACGATGGTTCGGTCCGGCTCAGATCCCGACGTATCTTAGCACGCATCCTGCCACAGAGGAACGAATGTCCAATATTGACACCTGGATCGAACAAAACAAAAAGACAAAGGCACAGACTGACGATTATAATTTTTCAATGGCTCATGTCCGGCTTGTTGCTGTTTACGGGGACGAGAGCTTTGCATTAAGAAAGTTTAAAGCCTCGGTTGAAAAGCACCCTGAAGATCCTCTGGCACAATACGGATACGGGCTGATTCTTGACCGAACAGGCGATCGGAAAAATGCCATCGGTCACCTTAAAACAGCACTGGAGAAAAATGCTTTGGATCCATATATGCTGAAGGATCTCGGTCAGATTTATTTTCTCGACGGTCAGTATCGGGAAGCTTTAAATATACTGGAAAGTGCGGCAAGCATTTCCTCTAACGATCCCGAAGTCTTTTTTTATCTCGGGCGCACACAGATGGAGCTTGGACGTTTAAATGAGGCGGCAGCTATATTTGAAGATCTCATCGCAAAAAAATATAATTATCCGAAAGCGTTTTATTCCCTTGGTGAAACCTATGGCAAGCTGGGCAGGCTGGATCAGGCTCATTATTACCTGGGCATTTATTACAAGAAAAAAAATGATTTTAAAAATGCGTCGTTCCACTTGAAAAAGGCTCTGGAGAATATGCGTGATCCGGATAAAAGGGAAAAGATCGAGAAGATGCTGAAAGAGATGGGTGGAAAAAAAAGATCGTCATAGAGAAGGTTCGGATTTGTTACCGTGTTGTCAGTTACGATCAAAATGAGAAAATTGCATGGTAAAAGTCCCTCGGCCTTGGGTAGCTGACCGTAATGAAGTGGAGTAACCGAACATACGTGCCAGAGGAACAATCGCCTTGATCACCAGTGCTTCCATTTTGTGCTCTATGGATTCAATTTTCCCGTTGCGGGAATTAAGGTCTCCGATGACATCTCCCATAAAAGCTTCAGGAACAAAAATCTCAACATTCATAATCGGATCAAGGAGAAACGGTTCACCGTTGGCAAGGGCCGTTTTGCATGCCATGGATGCACTGACCGTGTAAGCCAATTCCGTGCCCAGGGATTCTTTGAATCGCCCTCCTATAAGGGTAGCTTTAACATCGACCACCGGATAGCCCATCAAGGCCCCGCTTTCCAAAGATTCCATGATACCTTTTTCAATGGCAGGAATAAAAATATCCGGTATGGTTTCCTCGTCAATTTCAGATATGAACCTGTTTTGACTGCCGCGTTCCAGAGGTGTCAGTTTTAGCATAACTTTGGCAAAGTGACGCTGTCCCGCAATTTCCTTGTCAAATACGGCTGATCCCTCACCCTCTTTCTCAATGGTTTCCCTGTAGACAACCTGGGGTTTTCCCACATTTACGTTGGTTTTGAATTCACGCTGCATGCGACTGATGATGACTTCAAGGTGAAGCTCACCCATGCCGGACAAAATGGATTGCCCGGTGTCTTCATCCTTTTTAAGCGTAAGAGTCGGGTCTTCGGCCATAAATTTTTCCAATACCTCATCCAGCTTTTCCTGATCGGCATGTGTTTTAGGCTCTATTGCAATGGAAATGACAGGCTCGTAAAACTCTATTTTTTCCAGTAAAACCGGGTGATCAATGGAGCATAGTGTTTCGCCGGTAGAGGATTCTTTCAATCCGACAACCCCCACAATACTCCCGGCATCGGCAGAGTCGATGCGTTCTCTCTTGTTGGCATGCATCCTTAAGATACGGGAAAGTTTTTCATTTATTTTACGGGAAGGGTTATAGGTGTTTTCTTTGGTATGCATCTTTCCGCTGTAGATTCTGACATAGGAAAGTTTGCGCCCTTCGATCATGGCTACTTTAAATATGAGTGCCGCAAGGGGGTCTGTATCTTTGGCTTTGCATTCAACAATTTCACCGGTTTCAGGGTGCACCCCTTTAATGGGCGGGATATCGACAGGACTGGGAAGGAAATCCACAATTGAGTTAAGGAGAGGTTGTATGCCTTTATTTCTCAGTGCGCTGCCGCACAGTACCGGTACCAGCTTCAGATCTATGGTTGCTCTTCGTATGGCGGCAATCAGGCTTTGAGTTGAAATCGGGGCTTCCGATAAATAATCCTCCATAATATCATCATCAACTTCAGCGATTGTTTCAATAAGTTTGTCGCGATATTTTTCGGCGGATTCAAGAAAATCAAGGGGTATTTCTTCGGTTATGTATGTTTCTCCCAGGGCGTCATCTTCCCAGAGAATCTGTTTCATATGGATCAGATCGATAACACCGGCAAAGTCATCTTCCGATCCCACCGGCAGTTGTAATATAAGAGGGTTGGCATGCAGTCTGTCTTTCATCATTTCAATGGTTTTAAAAAAACTTGCACCGACTCGGTCCAGTTTATTGATAAATGCAATCTTCGGGACAAGGTATTTGTCTGCCTGTCGCCATACCGTTTCCGACTGGGTTTCCACACCGCCAACCGCACAAAAGACTCCAATAGCGCCGTCAAGCACCCTCAATGAACGTTCTACTTCGATTGTAAAATCCACATGTCCCGGCGTATCTATTATCTGGATCTCGTTTTCCTTCCAGTGGCAGGTGGTAACCGCAGAGGTAATTGTAATGCCGCGTTCCTGCTCATCAGGCATCCAGTCCATTATCGCTTCGCCGTCATGAACCTCGCCGATTTTGTGGGAACGGCCCGTATAGTAAAGTATCCGCTCGGTTACCGTTGTCTTGCCGGCGTCAATATGGGCTATGATTCCGATATTCCGCAAATTTTTGATGTGAGTCTTTTTTTTCATCGTATCAAAAGCATATTTGCTTTAAAGGGAAAACTAAGATCAATATGACCGGCCAGGGTCATAGCTTCGCGCCCTTCGATCAATATTTTTACGGCATCGATTTCAGGGATATTCAATATTAGTGAATTAACGATTGAATATATCGTAAAAAGTTCTGATTTTATTCCACCGGGATGGGCGTCTTTTACCGCATTTGATATATCCACATAAGCTGTCCCGTCCCGGGTAACATAGAGCGCCCTAATCTTTGTATCTGCGGGAATTGTTCTCATAAGCTCTTTCCGTGGACCGTCTATCAAGGCTTGAAAAATAATTTTAGCAAATTCGGCGGAATTTTCAGAATGAAAAAGAGACCTTTCTTCTGCTGTCAGAAACGAATTGCTCTTATCAGAAAAATAGAGATGGACAACCGGCTTGTCCGAATATTGTGTGTCCGTTGTTTGGACGTTTTGCTTAAATTTATCTGCAGTGGATGAGGGTGTTAAAGTTAAATTCAATAGCGCCGTGCAGACAGCGCTAAGCGCAATAACAGCTAAAACAGCGTATAATACATGACGCTTCGTAATCATGATTTAACATCTAATAATTTTATAACGTTCAGTTGGTTCAGGCCTCAACGTCTGTTTGATCAGAGGACATTTGAGTGTTTATTTTAAGAGACCATGGTTTTTTAAGCCAATACCGTTGCGATGTCAAGGGCATAAAGGCATCCGTGATATGCTATAACCTAAATTGAGCGATTTTTTACTCGAT
>CAZDAB010000396.1:0-3590 GCA_964502855.1 uncultured Desulfobacteraceae bacterium
GCAAAACAGCCCTTGTAACAGGTGGCAAAAATGGACTTTTAGGCCCTATTTGGGTAGAAACCCTAAAAGAAGCCGGCGCCGAGGTGGATATCTACGATTTACCTGAAAATGACGTTAGATTAGTTAAATATCTCAAAGATTACGATATTTTGATTAATAATGCTGCTGTTGACAACCCGCCTGGGTCTGATGCGTCCTTTTTTGGTAAGTTTAATGAGATAATGGATGTAAATATTAACGGTGCTGTGAATATGTGCGCATGTGTAATTCCGAGGATGATTATAAATGGTGGGGGTGTGATTATTAATATCGGTTCAATCATGGGGAACATAGGCGCTGATTATCGTAATTACCCTGAATTTTTTGAAAAACCTGTAGGTTATAACTGCTCAAAGGCGGCTTTGGTTCAGTTATCACGGTCAATTGCTGTCCAGTATGGCCGTTACAATATCCGGTCGGTTACGATTTCATTCGGTCCTTACAATGGCGGGAAACTCTCTTTTGATTTTCTGAACAAATTTTTAAGAAATGTGCCCTTAAGCCGGACAATCAGCAAGGAAAGTTTAAAGGCTACGCTTTTATATGCCTGCTGTTGCCCGGAGCTTACGGGCCAGCAGGTGCTTGTGGATGGAGGTTATTGTGCATTATAATCTTATCGCATTAATTCCGGCCAGGTCAGGCAGCAAACGTCTTCCGATGAAAAATATCCGTATTTTAGACGGTCATCCTCTTTTAGCGTATGCAATCCAGAGCGCAAAGGATTCAGAGTTATTTGAACAGATTTATGTGTCAAGTGATTCCGAAAAAATAGGTGAGATTGCGATTTATTACGGTGCTGAGTTTATCAAAAGGCCAATGGCGTTTTCACAAGACGATTCGCCGGATAAGGATTGGATAAATCATGCAAGAGATTGTATTGAATTAGATATTTATAAGTTTGCAATACTAAGGCCAACAAGTCCATTCAGAACTGCGGAAACAATAATTCGAGCTTTTTCAGAGTGGTATGGTGATTCAACAGTAAAAGCGGTTGAACCGATAAAGCAGCATCCAGGAAAGGCATGGAAATTGGTTGGAAAAAAAATGAAACAATATATTAAAAACTCGCAGGGACATTTGATGCCAACCCAATCTCTTGAACCTTTATTTATTCAGAACGGAAGTCTTGAATTAAGAACATTTGGATTGTCTAATGGTTATCAACCTTTTTTTACCGAAGGGTATGAAGGTTTTGACATCAATACTATTAACGATTGGATTTTAGCCGAGGCGCTTATCAAGAAAAGATGGGCTAAACTTCCGAAAATAGACAAGGAGCCCTATGATTTTTCTGCCGTTTAAAATGAAAGTCGAAACCAAAATGGAACGATACCGGCGAGATACATTCTGGTTTAAAGAGCCGGAAACCATCGCATGGATAAAATCGTTTAATAATAGAGAAGCATTTTTTGATGTCGGGGCGAATATCGGTATTTATTCTCTTTATTGTGCCACGTTATATCCAGATTCTCAGATTTGTGCTTTTGAGCCGGATAATAATAATTTTTCGCGCCTGCTGGAAAATATCAGGATAAATAATTTTTCAAATATCCTGCCGTCAAGAACTATCATTTGTGAAAAGACCGGGCAAAAGGATTTTATCCCGTTCTCCGATGAAATAGGTTCGTCCGGCGGTCAAATGTGCGATACGGATGGAGTGGGATGGACCTGCTCCACAATAGATGATCTTATCATTTACAGTTTTGACTTTCCAGATCCGGATCATATCAAAATTGACATAGACGGCCAGGAATTAAAGATAGTTCAGGGTATGAAAGAAACGCTTAAAACGGCAAGATTAAAATCCGTATTAATCGAGATCGGCCAGGACCGGGATGAGATTATTTCAGCCTTTATTAAAAATGGATTCACCATGAAAAACGAGTTTAACGAAATGAAGCATCATTCGCGAGTACGCCGGGCAGAGGAAAATATAAATGTCGAAAATATCATATTTACCAGAGGTTAGTACCGTGTCCTTAGAGCCTGTCCATGGCTTAACGGTCAAGGAAGCGGCTTTTGTGCTTAATGTGAGCGAAAAAACCGTTTATGGGTGGTGCCAGAACAAAAAAATTGATTATTTTAAAGTAGTTGGCTCAATTCGAATCCCCACAGAAAGCGTAAATTTCATTTTACGCAGTAGTTAAACCCCTTTCTATATTTTCTTAAATTTCTTAAATTTCTTAAATTTCTTAGCACCTATTGACTTCCTTCCTTTTTTTATCCCTATAATTATACAGTGAAAAAGACTTTTAAAAGAATAATTGCGTTCTTTGATGCCCGTGATGTGTTTGTGTTTACCGGGTTCGTTTTACTTTTTATTGGGTTAGCTTATACCTTCGACGTATTCATTGCGATGATTGTTATTGGCTCCATTATAATTATTAAGGGGCTTATCAAATGGGTTTAATTTCTTCTATCGAGACACGTAGTGGTTCAGTTTCAGACCCAAACATGTGGATTAATACTCTTCTCGAATCCCAAACTTTTGCCACCAAATCCGGCGTTGCTATCACCCCCGACACGGCATTAAAGATTTCTACCGTCTATGCCTGTGTTACGATCCTATCTCAAACCATCGCATCCCTCCCGATGACGATCAATAAGCGGTTGCCGGATGGTGGCAATTCTCTTGCGGATGATCATTATCTTTTCCCAATTTTGCATGATAATTTTAACATTGATCAAACTTCGTATGAATCAAGAGAGATGGGTATTGGTCATCTTAAATTAAGAGGAAATTGGTATAATCATCTTGAAAGGGATGGTAGGGGTCGAATTATTGGTATTTGGCCATTGAATCCTCAAGGAATGCAAGTTCTGAGAACCAGCGATGGAAATATTTGGTATCAATATACCCCGAGCAATGAAGAACGCCTACCAAACAAAATGAGAATGTTTGCAAGTGGTGAAATCTGGCATGTCAAGGGGTTTTCAAAAAACGGACTTACTGGATTGTCTACCGTATCATATGCCAGGGAATCAATGGGTTTGAGTCAGGCATTGCAAGATTTCTCTGCGCAGTTTTTCGGCAATAAAGCGGTGCCTGGAAATGTTTTAAAACATCCGGGATTTTTAAAAGAAACAGCAAGAAAAAATTTAAAAGAATCGTTACAGCAATATGCAGCAGCCAAACGCCATGAAACCCTGATTTTAGAGGAAGGCATGGAATGGCAGAATGTCGGGATATCCAATGTTGACGCTCAATATCTTGAAATAAGCGGTGCACAAGTCCGGGATATTGCAAGATGGTTTAAGGTGCCGCTTATTCTCTTGCAGGAACCAGACAAAACATCAACCTACGCCAGTGCCGAACAATTTATGCTGTCATTTGTTGTCCATACCATTAGACCTATCGTTTCAAGGGTAGAACAATCCGCGAACAGGGCGTTATTGACTCTGAAAGAACGAAACAAAGGATATTACGTCAAACTAAATCTTAATTCTCTTTTAAGAGGTGATTTCAAAAGTCGAATGGAGGGTTATCGAATTGCAAGAGAGGGTGGTTGGAAAAATGCTGATGAAATAAGGGCTTTAGAAGATGAATCACC
>CAZDAB010000397.1:0-3589 GCA_964502855.1 uncultured Desulfobacteraceae bacterium
AAATTTTCGCCTTCCTTGATCTTAACGAAAAATCCTAGTTTTCGTTCGGGCACTATATAATCGGTGAGTTTCAAATCGCAAAGAAAATTATGCCGATCTACAGGTGCTGAAACTGGTTTTTTATTATTTCATGAGGTCAACAATCGGTGACTAAACAACGTAAAGTTAAGGTCCGGCGCTGGAAGCCGGAAGATATTCCCAAAATAGTCGGGATACAAAGAGCGGCATATCCCAACTTTGCTGACTGTGACTTGTGCGACGAACGCAACTACCGTCTCCAGATAGAAGCTTTCCCGGACGGACAGATACTTGCCGAGATTGGTGGCAACATCGTGGGGTATGCGACCTCCTTAATCGTCCAGCTTTCTGATGAATCGCCCTGGTACTCCTATGCGGAAATTACAGGATTAGGCACCTTCAGCACGCACACCCCCAGCGGAGACACGCTGTATGGGGCTGACATAGCCGTACATCCGGACTATCGCGGATATGGCATCGCGGGCAAACTCTATCAGGGCCGTAAGCGGATCATGACCCGATTCAACCTAAGGCGCATGGTTGCGGGCGGACGCATACCGGGGTACAAAAACCATGCGGGCAAGATGTCGCCCGAAGAATATGTAGAGAAGGTCAAATCCGGTGAGCTGAAAGACATGGCACTGAATGCTCATCTCAAGGCCGGTTACGAGGTCAAGGGTGTTCACCTGGATTACCTGAGTGACGAAGCCAGCCTGAACTATGCGACCTTAATCGAAATGCCGAATCCCAGCTTCAGGCCCACACGGCGAAAGATTGCGGCTTCCGCCATCAAGCGTCCCGGGCGCAGGATAAGGGTTTGCGCTGCCCAGTACCTCATGCGCAGGATCAGCACCTTGGAAGAGTTCGAAAAGCAGGTGGATTTCTTTGTTTCTACTGCGGAGGAGTACCACTGCCATTTCCTGCTGTTCCCGGAACTCTTTACCGCACAGTTGTTCAGCATGATGTCCCCGGATCTGGAGACGCATGAGGCGGTGGTGAAGCTGTCCGAGTATACGGAGCGTTACGTGGAAATGTTCCGAGAGATGGCCCGGAGGAGCGGCATTTTCATCATCGGTGGTTCCCATCCCGTACCCACCGAGGACGGGCTGGTCAACGCGGCACACCTGTTCACGCCGGGTGGTGACGTTTACACCCAGGAAAAACTTCACATCACTCCGGGAGAAAGGAAGTACTGGGGCATCAAGCCCGGCAAAGGTTTAAAAATATTTGATACCGGACTTGCACGCATCGCCATTCAGATATGTTACGACGTTGAGTTCCCGGAGCCTTCAAGGCTGCTCACGCTGTCCGGTATGGAACTCATGTTTGTTCCTTTCAGTACGGACGAGCGTAAATCCTACATGCGCGTGCGTTACAGCGCACAGGCCCGTGCTGTGGAGAACATGATATATGTCGTGCTTGCCGGCAACGTGGGAAATCTGCCCCAAGTGAGGAGCTTTCTTATCAATTACGGCCGGGCCGCGGTACTCACGCCCAGCGATTTCGCATTTCCGATGAACGCCATACAGGCCGAAGCCGAGTCTAATACAGAGACGGTGGTCATAACGGATCTCAACCTGGATGATTTGGCCATGCAGCGGGAACTCGGTTCGGTTACGCACCTTCGCGACCGCAGGCCAGACCTTTATGAAATCATTCCTAAGCTGCCCATCGATATCATTCGCATATCCAGATAAAATCATCTGTGAAAAATACCTGTGCGAATGGGGGTCAGGCTAAGGATTTTTTTGCAATACTATTTAGTTTAACAGGTTCTTTTGGGGTTCAAAAAAAATCATTTAAGACGATTTTAAGGCCTAGTTTAAACTTCTTTTGTTGAGATTATAGTTTGTTACCGTGGTCAGACCCCAAACCACAAACCCTTAGATTGGGCCGACCGCCAAACCTGGTTAAATAAAACGCCACAGGGTCATCTTTTTTCAACAATCGGCGAAGGTATTAATCAGGTCAGCAGGCTGGAATTGGTCGGCGGAGGATTAATACGGAGTATTGGCAGATAGTCGGCAGTTCTCGCCAGCCGAAAGTGTGGTAAAAACAGGTGGATGACCAGCGGATATTCGGTGACGGAGATTTTGTCAAGCAGGTTAAATCAATTATAGGTCGTGACAATTTATGCGTACATGATATAGAAAAAGAGGTATGGACAAGAAAAATATTCTTTTTACCGGTCCTCCGAGATGCGGCAAATCGACCCTGATTGAAAAGATTGTAAAAAGAATCAATACCCCGGCAACCGGGTTTTTTACCCGGGAAGTCCGGCAATTGGGAGAGCGGGTGGGATTTTCCATCAATACGCTGGATCATCGCACAGGGGTGCTGGCGCATAAGGGTATCCATAGCCGCTTCAGGGTTGGGCGATACGGCGTCAATCTTGAGGATATCGATGGGATTGCGGTGCCTGCGATGATACCGGACCGGCCGGACATGCTGATCGTGATCGATGAAATCGGTAAAATGGAATGTTTTTCGGAGCTTTTTAAAAAAACGCTTGTAAGCCTTCTCGACTCGAAACACCGGGTTCTCGGGTCGATCACAATGAAAGGAGACCGTTTTATCCGTCAGATCAAGGCGCGGGATGATGTTATGCTGGTAATGGTGACGCAAAAAAATCGGGATAAACTGGAAAACATGTTTTTGAGCGGCCAACGGACTTCCTGAGTCCTTGCTCTTGAAAATTTCTCTCCGTTCGATGCCGAGACAAATGATGTGGTGCAGGGCTCCGGTTTCAGGCACCCACCAGCGGAAAAATATTTTCCTTAATCCAGGCGACAGCCGAATCGGCCAGTTGGCGGGCCCGTTGAGCGCTTTCCCGGCCGACGGAGCCAATCAGAGGCGCCTGTTCCGAAAGTTTCAGGTTTTTCCCCAGCAAGTGCCGGTGCTTGCTTACAAAGTCGTCCGGCAGGTCGTCGGACAGCTCAACCCCTTTCATTATCGCCCAGGCCGAGGTCCACGCCCGTGCAACGTTCATGATGTTATATCCGCCGCCGCCCAGTGCAACCCACCGGCAATATTGAATGCGATCCGGCGATTCTCATATCTTACCTGGCGAATGCATTCCAACGTCGCTCCGGTGACCAGCAGGGACCAGTCATATAATCCTGGAAATACCGGATTGTCGCCGCTCCCCAGGCCATATTGCCCTGATTGTGGCGGCGCCTGGCCGGTATTGGCCTGACGGAGGACTTCCAAGTATTCGGGAGCGTGGACCAGACGCACGTCTTGTTCATCCGCCTCCCGGGCTTCCACCCATGGTGTCTCGGGGTCATCGAACAACCCATAGGCTTCGATTAAATCCATGGTCAACCGGAGCCTTTCCACCTTCAAGGGGTGATTGGGGCCATAACTGTGACGGCCGAATCGTTCGCTAAAGACAAGAACTTCCTTACTGTGTCCGCTCATATCTTAATCCTAATTTTTCAGAAAAATTGGTTTTAAATTGTAAGGTTTAAAAGACCTCATCGACACATAATTTAATATAGGATTATTATTCAACTTAAAAGGAACTGTCAATGAAGAGGGAAGAGTTATATATTCTAAAACCGAAATGTCC
>CAZDAB010000398.1:0-3568 GCA_964502855.1 uncultured Desulfobacteraceae bacterium
TTGCAATATCATTATCCATAGAAGCAAGATGTAATCCACAAGTGGGTTCAAGTTGAATATCAAGTTGTCGACGTAGTATTTCCTCACATATTTCCATGACATGAGATTTATCAAGGTTTACATTGTCATCAATAAATCCAAAATAATTTATGCCGTATTCGCGATGAAGATGTTCAATTTCCCCAACGACACGTTTTGGTGAACGTTTTCGAAATCCTCTCCCCATAGTTTTATGACATGCACAAAAATTACAGCTAAATGGACAACTTCTTGATGTTATAATAGGCGCTGAGATTCTGATATCATGTTTTTTAGGATTGTGCCAAGATGAATGATCGCTGTAATAGTCAGGAAAATTAATTATATCCCATGCGGCATCAGGCAGTTGATCTAGATTCGAAATATAGCCGTTTCGTTGATTATATGCTACAGTTCCATTGATACGGTAGGCAAACGAATGAATATGATCAAAATCATTTATTTTCTTTTTAACGCAATTAGCCAGCGCCACGATTTGCTCTTCACCCTCACCTACAATGACAGAGTCAAATTCTGAACAATTGGCAAGGATATCTTTGTAAAAAATAGATGGATGTGCACCACCAAGGGTGATATGCACTTTGGGCAATGTTTTACGCAACTGTTGGGACACACGCATAATAAATGGCAGATGCTGGCTAACAAAGCAGTTAAATCCGATTATAGCAGGACCAATGGCGGAAACCGCGTTATTGATTTCTTGCATTAAACTATCGAATGGATCGACTTCAGGATCAGGTTCAATTACTGAAAGATCCAGTAATTTCGCAGAAAAGCCTGCTTGACGAAGCATTGCCGCAAGATACAACAAAGACACAGGAATAGTACCTTTAGAATCTTGCATCCATTCTAATTTTGGACATGCTATCAAAAGTATATTCATATCAATTGTTCCTCTTTTATAATAAGTAGAATACAGAAAACTATGAGACAAGTGAATCCGATTGCCTGTGTATTTTCTGATGCCTACTACACTTCAATCACCTGACCCTTGAAACCGATATCTAACAACTGGCTGCGCATTTGAAATAAATAATTTGATTTGGGTATCAACAGTATATGTTCATCGGTCAAAGAAGGTAAATTACTTGAAGATTCGATGATAATTCCTCTTATTCGACGCCCAATTTTTGCCGAAGAAGCATCGAATAGGTGTCGTATTCGGCATAAGAGTTCGGGGCAACTTCCGAGTAGCAGCATGGCATATTGCGAAACACCCCACAATGCCAAAGGGCGATCACCTTTTGGAATATTTTCAACAGATACAAAAGGAAGTTGTAAAATTGGATCATATTTATAACCGGAAAAAGCAGATTCTTCTGTCAGTTTCTGCTTAACGGTAAATCGTCCAATAATAAAACGGCAATGGATATCTTTTTGCAATTCTGAAAAAGGGGTCTTCCCCTCTTTTAGTATCTCAATACAGGCTCGGCTTGCCAGTTCTTTAATATTTATTTCTCGAAAATGGGAGAGATGTTCGAAATACATTTCCTGCCAACGGACAGCTTTTGGCGATAAATATGAATCAGCGTCAGGAACTTCAACATACACCAAAGAATCATTTGCGTATTCTGCAAAAAAACGGATAAGATTTATTGGACTCATCAAATGTTCCAACACATGAGAAAACACTACGGCCTGGATTTTACACGAAGGATTTTCGGTGACGAATGCATTCATGGATTCATGCACCTGAAGACCTGCTTCATGGGCTGCCTCACGACTTTTTGCGGATGATTCTATGCCAACCGCTTTTAATCCATGTTCTATGCATCGTGATATAAATCCACCCTGTCCGCAGCCAAAATCAAGAATCGAACCGTTAGAGCCTGGCTCCAATAGATCAATGATTCTATCGTAGCGAGCTTTGTTATCTTCTGAAATACTTCCAGATCCACCAATGTCGGATACGGCATAATGTTCGTTGCGACGATAGTATTGTTGTAATTGATCATCAGAAAAAGTGACATCATCATAAAGCATTCCGCATGTATTGCATTGAACGAGTGTTTTATGACCTGACATTTTCAAGTCATCGAAAAGCGCGTAGTTCAATTGAGCAAGCGCAGATCCTTCACGTCCTTCACAGACAGGGCATGGTCTTTCAGATGGATATTTCACGCCCATGGCATTTCCCCTGTTTCGCCAAGATGACCGCCGCATATGCGTTCCAGGCCTGGATGGTGCCCAAGCAAATGAAGATAGTGGTGCGGTGTTCCCCGGGTCATTGACGCAAATTCTCTCGGAAGTAAGCAAGTGCCCGCGTTGACATCCATTGCCTTGAAATAATCCCGAATTGCATCGCTCCCGCAAGATGCCAGAAACAGATGAAACGGACTTCCGTCCTCGACACCATCGAAGCTTGGAAGGATGAGCTTGTGGGGGCATTTTGGTAGTGAGAGCATATCCTCATAGAGTGAATGGAAATTACTCACGCTGAGTTCAATGTCGCATTCATCGAAGACAAATTGCCGGCCGGCCGCGGCCAGGCGCTCTCGATCACCAGGGCTGTCGGCAAGGAAACGAAGCGCACTTGTGAACTCTTCCGATGTATGGGCAATGAGTCCTGTCTCGCCGTGCCGAATAAGAGCTTTCTCAGGGGGGTTGTCAAAAACCAACGGCACCGCACCATAGGCCATTGCTTCGACCAGCACCTGTTCTCCTGTCCCATAGTGTGCAGGATTTAAGGGGTAGGCGAAGGCGTGTAACCGTCTAAAATACGGCATGGGATCATCGACAGGTCCAAGAATGTCGAATTGGCTGCCAACCCCCAAATGTTCCGCTTGAGAACGTAGTTCCTCGTGAGCAGGTCCTCCTGCGACAACGCATTGAGTTGGAATTTTTGCCGACGCACAAAGTTCCAGGAAGTCGGGATGCATCTTGGCGGGTTCAACAGTTCCTACATAACCAAACTGGAACGGCCCATCCTTGACACAAAATTTAACAGCGTCTGCTGGAATGCCGGCACAACTGCGAATAACGCACAATTTGCGCCTGAGCTCGTGGGGGAGTTCCTGGACGACTGGAGACTGCAAAGATGCTTTTGTCGCAAAAACAAATCGATCTGGAAATTCGAAAAGCTCGGGAAAGAAAGACTGCGGAGCAGCGAATCCATTAACGTGCGACCACAGTACCAGCCTTGACGGAGGCAGGCCCTGGAAGAGCAGACGCATGAGCAGAGGGTGATTCCACCAATGGGCCAGCACAATATCCGCCCTCTTAACAAGGGCCGAAAATTTTTCAAAGCCACCTTTCATTGCAATGCAATCGACCCAATGGATACCCAATGCATTAAAATGATACCTTGTGGTCTCATTAAGACGTTCCAAAGAAGCTATTGAAGGGATTGTGGATGTGCTTTTCCTTACTTCCGCCAACAGTAGTGCACGCAACACGGTGCCCACGCCTCCGCCGCTATGAGGAAGAAGATGCAATACAGCAGTATTCCGGCCCATCAGTAGCGCTCCTCCTCACTTATTTTTGCGTAAACACCGCAATAGCGGTGGATGCCATATTGCTTGCATTTGGT
>CAZDAB010000399.1:0-3562 GCA_964502855.1 uncultured Desulfobacteraceae bacterium
TTGATTGATCAAGCGCAACGAGGTTTTTTATTTTTTTTGGCGGTGAATCAAGGTGGACACAAAAATTAGACGCATAAGAAAATAGATTCCCACACGGTGATCAATGAAGCCCTTCTCTTCAGAGAAACATAGGGATTGGATGGTGAACTGAAGCTTGTATTCATCGTACATGGTCATCGACTTGCTGATTTTGTAATCGATGATGTGCGGGATGCCTGTTCCGTTTTTAATGATGTCCGCAATGGTGTAGACTCTGGGTGTTTCAAAAAAAAAGCCCCTTTTCAGTAATTGGATTAAAGACCTTTGTTCTTCTTTCAGGAACAAATGGAGCCCGTTAAGGATTATTTTTTATGCATAACGCAGAGATTGTGCTCCGGTTAAATATTAAATAGCTGGGCAAGCAAAAAAACCATTTATGGATGGACACTACCCGGTCGCCCAGCATCTGAAAACGGCGCTTTTGTTAAATCTGCTGGGTACCACCCCCATCAGGTCGGTTCTGGTCTTTACTCGAACCAAACACCGAGCCAAAAGCCTGGGGAAGAAACTGGCTGTTGCCGGCTACCGGTCGGCGACGCTGCAAGGGAACCTTTCCCAGGGAAAACGTCAGGCTGCATTGGATGGCTTCCGGGATGGGACATTTCAAATCCTGGTGGCCACCGATATCGCCGCTCGCGGAATTGATGTAACCCGGATCTCGCATGTCATTAACTACGATATCCCTTCAACTCCCGAAGCATACATTCATCGTATCGGTCGGACCGGCCGAGCCACCCACAGTGGTGAAGCTTTCACCCTTATTACCGGAGACGATCGCAAGATGGTTTGTGCCATCAATCGAATCATCGGTTCTAAAATCGAGCAACGGACCTTGTCAGCCTTTGACTACAGCACCCCGGAATTCATTCGTAAAGACAGTCCGCAGGGGCAAAGGAAAGCGCATCATAAATTTTCAGGGGCAAATAAGGGCCGAAAGAAAAAAGCTTCACAAATGAATAATCGCATTTAGGCATAAAGATATTATACGGGGTGCTGCAGATCAGGTTCAGACTGAAATGATGAAGCACGGGGAACTCGGAAGTCAAAATTTGGAAGTCGTAAAAGGGAGTCGTTTCACGCTTTACGTCCCACGTCTTTCCCGTCTTCTCTCAGAATGTACCGGACAGGGATATGGCCCCGTACTGCTGTCCCTCTTCCTGGTTCTTGAACTCTTTGGTCTGGTATACGCATGAATAGGTAAGCTTGAATCTGTTTATAATCATCCCGACGCCACCGATAAGATCGGCGACAAAATGCTTTTTGTCAACGCTGTGGCTGTCCCGAAATGTATTGCCGTCAAGGAAGATGTTCCGTAAAACAGCCCTCCCGTCAACGGCAAAAAAGATGTGAACGCCGAAGCGCCGGAAAAGGCTCAGGAATCGCGGATCGGTGCTGTCGATGGGTGCATTGCTGTCCGAACCGGGCCTGATGAGAAAGGTCCCGAAATCATTCGGCAGGTTCCAGCCGAAGCGCACCTCGCCTCCCGCATTGGCACCGGTGAAAGCGTTTCCGATACCGCATCCGATATGGGGGATGCAGTCACATCCCAACCTGCTGTTCTGTTTTTTTCGAAACATCTTCCATTTTCGCTCGAAAAAGATATTTAATACGGGTTCATCGTGAAGCTGGTGATCCCACCCCTCGGGATTGTCCGAATCTATCCATTCATGAATGATTGTCTGACAGTCCTCTGCATAGGAATGCCGGCCGACGATGCCCACATCAAATTCAAAGGTATTCATTTCATGATTGTTTTTACTGTGAAATCCAACGGCGAGATAGGTAATGCCCGCGTAGGGGCGGTCATCCTCGATCAAATCGCTCCGGGTAATATCGTCGGGGGTATATATGTTCTGCCCCAGTGAGATGGAAACCGACCGTTGATATCCCGGTTCGTTTATAAAGGGGAGGTATTCAATGATTGGGTAACTCCATTCAGGAATAAGGGGATTCTCTCGAAAGTCAGAGAGGTCCTGCGATATCCAGGACAGCTTGGTCCCATGAGTGTAGTTGCGATCGTTATTATCGAATCCGAATAGATCGTTTTCCAGATACAGCGTAATCGTATCGGACCGCCGTGCCACATCATCTTCGGCATAAACCTGCCCGGGCAGGATATTCATGAAAATCAGAATAAAAACAAGATACACACGCATGTATTGCAGTTGGTTTTCCTCCTGATCAGGATTTTTCCGTTCCTCCCCCGCTCCAGTGACAGAACGTTGATTCTTTCAGAAACAACCTGATGTTTCAACGGATTTCTTGTTCGATAGGTGCCTGAATTCGTGAGTTCATATGGTATTGTAGCCGGCCGGTGTATCGGCGGTTCTTTCGCGATTGAGGGATCCGGAATTCGTGGGAGAATCAGAGATGGTCCTTTCTGTATCAAGGGTCACTTGTTCGACCCCACGTCTTTTTTCCGCGGTCGTACCTGGTAAAACCGACTTAAAAAGTGCCTTTCAGGTCTATCCGACAGGCGCCGACGCAAAATTACGGTTTCGTTAAAAACCAAGGCCCCTGTTTTCGCATTATAGAAAAAATAAAGGATGGGCCGGCTGGGTCGCTTTTTTTTACCTCTTTGGAAGTTTTCAATCGCTTATGAGAAAAAAATACGGCGGTCAGGCTTGAAACGGTTTTGTATCTTTAAAAACGAAAGCAGAAAGCAACCGCATTGTCAAGCAGATACCCACTTTCGGCATCAGTTCCGACACGGCACAAAAAATCGGGCGGGGCGTTGGCTTCACATTCCAAAGGTCCGGGTATTTGAGGATCTTTTTACTTGCCCCGATTTTGTAAAATATGGGTTTTCAAAATTTTCTCATTATAAGCTAAGATTAGATTGCTTTTTTTCAGAATGCCAATAACCTTTTTTCTGTTTCGGGAATCTACAACCGGAAGGGTCGATATATGTTTACCCTCAAACACTTCGAAGGCCGTCTCAAGAGTATCGTCCGGAACAAGGCAGTAAACATTTTTGCTCATGATATCTGCTGCCACAATAAGCTCACACAAATAATCCATGTCAGACAGACAGTTTTTCAAATCCCTCATGGACAATATACCTACGAGCTCATCTTTATTATTCAACACGACAAAATGAGGGTAAGTGCTTTCTTGAGCCTTGACAATTAATTCCTCCAGACCGGTGTTGTCTCCAATGCTCTCATATTCTTTTTCCATATATTCAGTAACAGGTATGGATCGCAACAGGTTGACATCGTGGCCCCGGACGATTTTTATTCCTTTTTTGAGAAATTTTGTTAACACAGGCCCTTTCATAAAGGCAAGACAAATAAGGGCCATTGCATGGGTTGTCGCATTTTGAAATTTCATATGGCAAAAGCATATGTTGCTCGCGCAGGTGGTGCAGGGGCGTTGTATAAAATCGCGAAACGATTTTATAACTTGACACCCGTATAAAATAAAAATACAACGCAGCTAATTTTTTGGCAGAGGGATGTTGATCGAATTTAATAAAGTGGAACATATTAAAGGGATTGTAATAATTGTAGGCAACTTCGGC